>JBBPYR010000049.1:0-29144 GCA_038199755.1 Ktedonobacterales bacterium
ACGTGGTGGATGAGGCTTGCTGCGTGGGTGTGGAGGGCGGGCGACAGGATGAGATAGGTCGCGATGAGCAGCAGGAAGACGAATGGTAGGATGTAGCGGATGTAACGTGTGATAAATTGTAACATGTCGATGTTCCTTTCTTTTGAGTGGGCAGCCGCGAGGGGATGCCTTTACTCTGTTTTTTGTCTTGTACCAGATGTCTTGATACAGAAAAGATAGTACAAGACAATTTCTGAAGCTTCATGTTTGTTAGTACTTTCAGCAATATCTGTAGGGGCGCGGTTGTGTCGCACAAGGTTCGGTCTATTTCGCTCAATGAATTGAGCTGTGGACGCGCTAAAGCTGGTCCCTACAGCGGTTTGCTTCGTTGCCAGTTTCATTTGTTAATCATCATAATTGAGCTGTGGACGCGCTAAAGCTGGTCCCTACAGCGGTTGGTATCGTAGCTAGAGGCTAGAAATTATGCGGGTTGTGCCAAAGGCAATTGAGAGACGAGCGGAAAAATATCGGCTGGGACAGATGCAGGGCGTGTATGCGTTTCGCAAACAGGTGCCGCTGGGTTATGTTTTGGGGCCGCTCTCCGTGTTGATCGGTTGTCTTATTTTGGCCTTGTTTGTGCTGCTGTATGTGAATGCGTGGCCGCAGTTGACGAATGCGGTGGCTACTCTGGACTTGCTGAATGTGGCGGATTGGCAGAATTGGCAGGTTGTGCTACTGTTATTTGTGGGGGTGGCGTGGTTGCTGGTGGGGGTGTGGATGATGGTGGCGGCTCGCCTGGTACGGAATATGCGCGTCTTTGTGTATGAGTATGGCTTGATCTCCTTACGTGTGCAGGCGACGGTGGTGCTGTGGCAGGATGTGGTGAGTTTGTGGAAGGATGTGCATATGGTTGGTGGACGCAGTAAAGGGAAAAAAAAGGAAGCTAAGCGTGCTAAGCAAGGGAAGACGGGGCAGACAGAGAAGATAGGGAGGGCAGGAAAGGTGGGACAGCAGAGGGTGAAGCGGCTGTATACGGTGCAGTGCGCGGATGATCGCTTGGTGCGTTTTGATGATGAACTTGTGGATATTGAGAAACTGGGTACCTTGCTTGAGGATACGGTCACGCGCCGTTTGTTGCCAAGGGTGATTGCGACGTATGAGGCGGGAAGTGTGGTGGTGTTTGCTGATGTAGCGGTGAGTTTACGTGGTGTGGCGATTCGGCGGGCACGACAACTGTTGCCCTGGCAGGATGTGGCGAGCGTGACGATTGATGATAACACCTTGACGCTTTACCATTTCCAGAAGGATGGTGTATGGGCTACCTTGTCGGTGGCGAATATTCCTAATGTGGGAGTGCTGAAGGCTTTGTTGGAGTATGCCATGCGTGATCTTTCGCATTTGCGTCTCCCTGGTGTGCTGGCGACGTATGATGCGGGTCTGGCTCTGGATTTTGGTGCGCTGCGGGTGAGTCAGCGTGGGGTGGAGGTGGTGCAGGGCGGTGGTGGTGTGCGCCTGTCATGGGACGAGGTGGCGAGTGTGGCGGTAGGTGAGCATGAGGTGTTGATGAGAAGGCGCGGTGCGCAATCCAACTGGTATACGGTTCCTCTCTCCGTTGTGTATGATGCTCCCCTTCTCAAGGCGTTGTTGGAACACCTGATGCGCAAAGGATAAGAGATAACAGGACAGCAAGGGTGTGAGTGGTCGGTCATGACCGATTTGCTCACACCCTTGCTGTTTTGTTTGTGGGGATAGTACTTACCGCCCATAAAAGGAAATTTTATTGAGGACTGGAAATACGTCTTATAGAGTGGGTAGGTGATGAGGAGAGCAACGGCACACGCTATTTTCTGTGCTCCTCTGAAACGCGAAATGTCGCGTTGATTGTTTGACGGAGAGCGAGATGACTTCGCCTGTTGAGGGGGTCAGAGCATTTTGTGCAAGATAGCGCACAGAAGTGAGGAATAGCTATGAGTATTGAGGAAATCAAGTATCACACGTGCTGGGATGATGATAGCGAGGCAATCCTGTTGGTGGATGTGGAGACGGAGGAGATTCCTGAGACCGACGAAGAGGGCAATTTACAATATTATTGCCTTGAGGGTCAACACACGTTTTCGGTGGATGAGGACGACGAGTAAGCAGGCGTAAGCAAAAGGGAGGGCGCAGCCAATACTAATGCAGTGGCTGCACCCTCCCTTTTGCTATGGAGTTGCTATTTTTTTGGCAAGCAGAACCAGGCGACTATCCATCGTGAGAGGGCTGCCATCAAGGGCACCGTAGGAGGCTTGCACGCTGAAACCTGCGGCGGTGAGCAGGCTGCTGAGTTCGTTGAAGGTGTAGAGACGCATGGAGTGGTGATGCTCGCCGCGCTGCCCGTCGGGGTAGAGCAGCGTGATTTTGACTTCGTTGCGGCTGGTCTGAAGATCGAAATGTCGCTCCTCTAGTACAGTCAAGCCATCGTCATAGTGAATGATGCTGTGTGGAGTGAAGGAGCGTACCAGGCGAATTTGATAAACGGTATCCAGTAGCAGCAGTCCGTCTGGCTTGAGTACTTCGTGGATTTGCTTGAGCACGAGCAGGTTGTCGGCCTCTTGTTCAAAATAGCCGAACGAGGTAAAGATGTTGATGACGGCATCGTATTCCTGCTTGAAGGGAATGCTACGCATATCAGCCTGTTCCCAAGTGACCGAGACATGCTGATCGCTGGCCTCTTGCTGGGCATGTGCGAGCAGTGGGGCACTGAGATCGAGGCCAGTTATCTTATAGCCGCGTTTAGCGAGAGGGGTGCAGTGGCGTCCATAGCCGCAGGCAAGATCAAGGATGCGGCTGGCGGGGGCGAGGTTCAGGCGAGCAAGGATCTGCTCGGCTTCTTGCACGTTTTTTTCAGCGGGCAGAAAGGGTTCATAGATGCGCAGATAGCTATGGTCGAAGAAGTCTTCGTACCATGGTGTGTTTTGCTGTGTACTTGTCATGTGGGACACCATGCACAACCTTTCCTGGCTCAGGGGCTGTGCCGCTGAGAATGCTCGTTTTGCCGCTTTTGCTTTTTATATGCGCTATTGATTTTTGTCCAAAAATGATGTATTCTATACTTACTACATTCTCTTCATAAAGTACATGAATAGAAGGAATGTCTGACCGTTTGGTAGGTGCAGGTGACAGTTTTGTCACTGTAGACTACCGTTATTCAATTGAACGTAAACGGACAGAGAAGTAGCGTGCTGAAGAGCAGAGAAAGGAGGGTAAATGAGATTGTGAAGACGCTCGAACAATGATGGAGTAGGCCCGTACAAAGTAGGGAAATAACTCTTACTGCACCATCGAATCCAGCGCACATTTTTTTCGAGGAGCACTGCATGCAAAGAACTGTTCGCAAAGTAAAAGCTCCTGTCGGACAGATATCATTGAACAACGAAGAAATATTGCATTTCTCGTTGCAAGGGTTGCTACCGATAGGTCAAACGTTGGCACTTAACCCCTCTCTTGGTACCCTCTCTTTGATCGTGTTGAATCATGATCGACCTCAGATGATGAAGGAACAACAATTCTCAAGTAGCGAAATTTCCGTTTTATTACCCCTGCTGGAGTCGTATCCATACTATTGTCCATATGATTTGTTGCTGGCAAGCTTCACCTATGGCAAGGTGACGGATGCGGCTGTTGAACGCTGCCGCGAGCATTTGCAGGAGGCGCAGGCGGAAGGTATATGGGATCAAGAGATGCGACCAATGCGTAATGTGTTGTCGCGCACACGTTTCAAGACGCGATGCTTTGGCATCGAAATTTCGTCCATTCTGGAGACAGGGTATATCTTGATGTACGGGGTGGAACGGAGGCGCAAAGAGGCGTAAAGGTTTCCTTTTAGCAGATTAAAATAAAGAAGATTTTGCATACCTAAAGATTGCAATTCCAATGTGCTCAAAGAAGGTTGGCATTGCATAGGGGCAACTCGTGGGGGAAGCCTGGGGGGGGTATGCATATTTCAAGATACACAAACAAGGTGTTTGGTGTATCTGGTTAGAATTTTGTGTAATACATTACGCTTCGCATGCCCGATTGGGGTGCGATGCGCTGCCGCGTTTGACCTCGATCATGATGCCCGGTTGGGATGTGATGCGCCAACGGGTACGCGGGCGCGATAATGGACATAAACAAATGAACCTGGTAATGATCCAACATTGATGGTGGCCAAAAGCAGCAGCGAAGCGCGCTGCTCGCCCCGTAGGGGCGAGATTTATCGCGCCCCGCTGCCCTGAGACGGACAGAATGCAACCACTATAACGCCCTGTTGACGAATCGCACCTCAACAGGTACGGGACGCGCTAAAGCTGGTCCCTACAGCATCCATTGATTACCAGTTTATTTCAGCAATGTGCATAATCTGGCCCCTACGGGGTTGCAGCGCGTTTGGCTGCTGCTTGTACAAACTTGTGTAAAGATGCTCGCCTGCATGCTCACAAAATCCTCGTGACAAGTTTGTATAATGCTCTCCCTCTGAATGAAGCACACATCGCCCTCTGTTGGAGCTTGTTCTCCTACAATTATAACACATTTTAGTGTCGTTGTCTATGCTTATATGTTAAGTATTTGTTGCACAATATTTGTACATTTAGTATAAGATTAGTATAAGATTGTTTTGGTATAAGAAGTTTTCTGGCCTATCTGTTCTTGGTGTGGTGGGAAGGGATAGAGGAGACGGTACAGCGTTTGCCCTTCTGGGTATAGGGGAGAGATAGAGGAGATGTATAAATTCTGCTATCTTATACTTCCTTCAGATTAAGACAAGAAGTCCTAGTTAAGAGGAGGTATCGATGTATTCACTCTCGCGAACGCTGATTAAGGCGGTGGCTTGGATTGCAGGGGTAATGACGTTTATTGTGGTGTTGCATATTGGGGGACCGATTGCCCTACGCGTGGGACAGTTCTCTCCACTGATAGGTGCTTTTATTGGCGGTGGACTGACACTGTATAGTGCGTTGGCTCGCAGACCGCGTAAGGATCTGACAGAGCAGTGGATTGGGGCAGAGCAGGTTTCCTGGTTGCTGATTGGGTTTGGTATTTTGATGTGGGCTGTTGGCGATAGCTGCTGGCGCTATTATATCTCGATGGGTGAGACGCCTTTCCCTTCAATCGCTGACTTGGGGTATTCGCTCTTTCCCGTGCTGGCCTTCGCTGGTTTGTTGTTGCTACCAGCACCGGATGCCAAGAGTAGGCGCCTGTTGTTGTTGCTGGATAGTTTGATTTCGATGGGCTCGTTGCTGGCTATTGCATGGTATTTACTGCTGGGTAATCTCGCACAGGCACCGGGTGAGGCGAGTATAGCGAAGTTTTTAGGGCTGTATTATCCGTGTAGCGATGCGGCACTATTAAGTTGCGTGATTTTCTTGTTGTTGCGCGGTCAGGGGCGTGCCTATCAATCGACTGCTCGTCGTGTGAGCCTGTTGCTGGTTGGACTGGGTATGTGCTTTTTTGTGACTTCAGATTTTCTCTTTAATATTCAACAAAATGCCGGGACGTATGTTGAAGCAACGTGGGTTGATCTGGGTTGGCCGCTAGGTATGATGACGATTGGCATTGCTGCCTATGTGAGACGTTTTTTGCCAGCAACGCCGGAGCATATTGTACAAGAGCGTATGGAAATGCAGTTGGAAATGGAAGGATTCAGTCCGCTGCAACTCTTGCCGTATGTATTACTCGGTGTGCTCTTCTTCGTGTTGACGTTGGATATTCTGGCCTCTGATGCGGGTCAGCAGGCTTTGCGACCTGTATTGCTCTTCGCAACATTGGCGGTGATGGTGCTGGTAGTGGCGCGGCAACTGTTGATGATGCGCGACAATGTGCGGCTGGCACAACGGCAGGCCGCAGCTCTGGAAGACCTGGCTGAGGCGAATCAGCGGGTGGAGCAGCAGTCGCTGCAGATTGCGAAGCATAATGCTGAGTTGGAGCAGGGAATTGAGCATCTCAAGAATATACAGGCGAGCATCGCGAATGGCAATCTTCAGGTGCGTGCATCGCTCTCCAGTGGAGCGTTGTTGCCACTGGCAGGAAGTTTGAATTTGATGGCGGAGCGTTTGTCGCGGTTGGGCCAGGTGAGCATCTATGCACAACGCTTGCTGAAGGCATTGCATGAGTTGAGTAGTGCGTTTGAGCGATATATGGCGGGTGGTCCGTTTGTGATACCAGAGTCATGCAGCGATATGATTGAGATTAACCATTTGCTGGTATCAATGCATATGAAGGGGATCGCTCCTCAGACAACCACGAACTCAGCGCAGCAGCAGCGAACTAGCGCATATTCGTCACAGCAGTCACAGCAGTTGTATGGTGGGCCACCACCGTCGCCATTGCCTGCTTCGCGTACACAGTTCGCAGCCTCGCAGACGCCACCGTCACCACATCCCACGACGCAGCCATTGACGCAGCGGAATCCGCCTTCGGGTTTTCCGTTGGTGCCGCCCTCGCCGCAACCGGGTGTGGGAATGCCGCAGCGTGTGTTGGGTGTTCGTCGCACGCTCCCACAGATTAATACCTCGGATAAGGAAGCGTGGTAGGCATAAGCAAACAGAGACCAGCATGGGTTGTGGCAAGAAGTTTGCCACAACCCATGCTGGTCTGTTGCTGTCTATGCCTGTGTGACGGGGTCCTGTGTGATGCAGACGGTGACGACGCTGACATTGTCGCTGCCACCACGGTTGAGGGCGGCCTGGATGAGCTGGGTGCTCAGTTGTGAGGCGTGGGAGGCCGCGTTCTCGATAATCTGCTCTATATCCTCGTCATGCACCATTTCCCAGAGGCCATCGGAGCAGAGCAGGAGGATATCGCCCTCGTGCAGGGGAACTTTGAAGGCGTCAAGCTCGACATTGGGCCCATCACCCAGGCAGCGATAAATCTCGTTGCGTCTTGGGTGGGTGTACATCTCAGCGCGGGTAATGGCTCCCTCACGTACAAGATCGGCGACGAGCGAATGGTCATGTGTCACCTGCCGTAGCCCATCGGAGGGGCGATAGAGATAGGTGCGGCTGTCACCGACGTTGATGATATAGGCTGTCATGCCGAAGACGAGGGCGGCGGTGATGGTGGTTCCCATCATCTTTTGTTGCTCGCGTTGACGTTGATAGACCGCATGGTTTGCGCGATGAACGCTTTGCTGTAACAGGTCGGCACACTGTTTTTCTTCTCTGTGCTCACCCGAAAGAGCTGGAAGCAGGGTGTTACGCAGGCTTTCGACGGCGGTTCGGCTCGCCTCTTGCCCATTATGATGGCCACCCATGCCATCGGCGACGGCGAACACCCCCAGGAGAAGTGGTTCCACATCGGGTGCGTATTTGGCGTGTACGGCTAGGATGCTGTCCTCGTTGGGCTTGTGTTTACGCACGATACCTGGATCGGAAATGGCGGCGACGCGTAATTGTGTGACAAGGGTTTGTAGCGCGACGGCAGAGGTCGAGGCTGAAGTCGAGGGCGAGCCAAGCGGAGAGCCGTTGGGAATAGTTTCCTCGGCGGCGAGGTCAAACAACTGTACGTTGTCGTCGTCCGCGAGGTCGATTGCAGCGTGTTGCTGGAAAGGAAACTGGTGTGCGTGAGGGCGAGCATGTGGGTCGTCACGGCTACTGCCGCTGCCATGTAACCATTGGTTTGCGTATGCTTCGGCCTCACTTATGGGTAAGTCTGCTGCCTGTAGTTCCTGTAGTTCCTGTAGTTCCTGCAGTTCTGCTATTTCCTGGTCAAGCCGTTGTAGTTCCTGATGTTCTTGCCACCAGTGCAGGCCAGTACGAATAAGTATACCGATGAGTAGGCTCCACAGCAAAAAGAGTGAGAATGAGAGCAGCAATAGGCCAAGCAGTGGCGGGACAAGTGCGATGCCACGCATTTGCCAGAGCAGGGGCAGCGTGGGCAACACCTGTAGCAAAAAGAGCCACAGGCGCGGAGGAAAGCCATCTGCAAGCCTATAGAGCAACACCACACTGAGCAAGAGCATGATGGCCGTAGTTATTTTGTGCCAGCGAAAGTTTGAATAGGTTATGTGCAATTGTTGAATCATTATCTATTCCTCTCTATGAATTGATGATGAATTGATGACGACTCACATGCCATTATTCACCGCAATTTCTGTGAATGAGGTTATTTTGATGACATCATTGAACAGGATGAGTACACGCACGCCGCCTTGACCTGTGCTCAGTGTGGCGTCTGTAGCACGAAGCAGCCAGTTTGCGGGTTCAGGGTTGGTGCTGACCCAGGCCTTGGCGAGCAGGTTGGTGCCGACGACGCGAAAACGGATACTGTAGAGCGTGTTGCCTTGGGCAGGAAAAGGTAGCACACTGAGTACGGTGGAAACCGCGTTGATGCGCCTGACGATAACCAGGCTGGTGCCGTCGATGTAGGCTTTGTACCAATGGGTTTTGTCAGTCCAGCGTAGCACTACACCGAAGTTGGCGGTGCCACCAAAATGACTGATCGAGCCGCTGATCAGGGCTTCGGCGTTGGGTAAGGTTGGGCCGAGGATAGCGTTCAAGGTGCCTTGTGTATGCGCAATGACGCCTGCCTTGGCGGTGATGGAGAAGGCGTTTTGTAGTTGCTGGCTATTGGCATCGCTGTGCCAACTGGTGCCGTCTGAAGCTGTTCCCCACAGTGCTTGATCCATGCGCTGAAACGAGTCCTGCGCTAGGACCACAGCGTTTGCCGCCATTGTTGGCTGTGGCTGAGGTGTAGTCGCGACCTTGATAGGTACTTGCCCTTTAGGAGTGGTCTGCGTCTTAGTAGTCTGCCCTCCTGTATTGCCAGAAGGAGAGAGCGTCAGGGCGTGTTGTATGCCACCCTCGAAGAGGCCTGTGAAGAGGCCCGCAACGGCGATGATGGCAGTGATGATAATAAGTGTGCGTTTCATTGTTTTCCTCTTAATCTAGGAACTCAGCGAGCTCTACACGCTCTACAGGTTGTTCTTGATAGTTGTGCGCTATCGTACTTTGTGAAAACATGCTAGCTATATTAGTTGCATTGCCGTCTTCTTCCAACCAAACGGGACCTTTACCAGCAAATTTGGCGTATTGTGGCATCTGCTCGCGTGCATCTGTTGGCGGTATAGGGGTATGCGTAGGGTGGCGTGTTGGAGGACGCATCGGTAGGGAAAGTTCGCGCAGGTCTTCTGTTGTGCGCACGCGGCTTTTTTGCGTGGTGGGCAGAGTCTCGATTGGCTGGTTGGCAAGGTTTGTGGTTAGCCAGATGGAGAGGTCTCTGGTAGCGCGTGCTGGCCGTGCGTCGAGTACTGGCCGTGTTGGGCGTTCGCATATGTCTTCGTCAATCCATTCGATAGCTCCCATGGCGTAGGAACTGCGCCCATGGTGAGTTGCGGCTGCTCCGGGTGTACTGGGTGTACTGGGTATACGGGCTATGTGCGTGCGGCGTAAATGGGCAGGGAGTGGCTCGGTGGTGGTGAAGACTGGCGAGCCAGGGTGTACATATGCTGCCGTATGTGCTGCAAAGGTAGCAGGTGAAGCAGCCATAGAGGTGGATGAGGTGAGGCGGAGACCTAGTAGTTTTGTTGTTTCTGCCGAGGGCGGTGCTGAGAATGCGGGGTGGGTGGAGTGGGCAGAGCGAGCTAAGGAGATAGAGGGCATTATCCCGGCTATAGCCGTCTCTGCCTTTGTGCTACTTGCACGTTTTTGCCAGAGGGTGCCGCTGGTATGGATGATAGCACCAGCTACTACTAGGATGCCGCCGAGGTAGCCGTTGAGGGGCAGCATCTCGTGCAGATAGAGCATGGCGATGATGGCACTGAAGACTGGCTCAAGGATGTAAATAAAGGATACGGTGACTGGCGAGGTGTGTTTTTGCATAAATACGGTCAGTAAGGTTGGCAGGAAGGTGCAGGCACCGGCAACGTAGAAAATGACCAGTCCATCCTTGGGCAGGCTCATGTGAATGGCTTCCCAATCGCCGAAGAGGAGGGCGATCAGACAGGCCCACACTGCCATAGTGAGTAGTTCTATGCCGAAAAGCGTCAATTCTACATTTATCGTTTGTCGGTGATCCTTTGCGGGCGGCATCATCTTTGTTTGAAGAGAAGGGTGGGCGTCTTGTGGGTGATGATCTGAGAGGAAGACGTAGCCGGTGAAGAAGAGGCCACCGAGGAAGGCGATCAGGACGCCACGAATGCCGCCCATGGGGGAGTTCATGATGAGCAGTGTCACACCGATGGTGGAGAGCAGGCCCGCGCACCAGGTGGCTTTGGTGACTGGTTGGCGCAAGAAGACCCAGGCGATGAGAGCGGCCAGAAAGCCGTTTAGAGCGGGAAAGAAGGCCGTGCCCGTGGCGGTGGTGTATTTGAGCGCGATGGCGATGGTGAAGAGAGCCAAGCTGAGGCAGCTTCCCAGTAGGAAACCTTGCTTGATGATCGACCAACGGATGGCTTTCCAGGTGAGCAGAATGATGCACAGACCAGCGGGCGCGAGTGTTGCGATCTCGAAGAACGTGAACATGATGGGGTCGATACGTTCCAATGCTTCTTTGGCAATGGCGTAATAGGTTGCGAACAGGATGGTGTTGAGTAGGAACGCGAGGAATGCTACAACCTTCATGCTCTTCATATGTGAATCCTTCTAGCGTTATCGGGCGTTTATGCGCCTATCTGGTAACGAGCGGTGAAGTGACGTGTGGAGATACGCGGGGAACGTATAGCACGCTCTACGGTGTGTATCTCAATGTCGTTGGTGCGAAAGCGTGTGCTAGCGAAGGCTACAACGTCATCGACGCTAAAGTCTTCGCAAGAAAAGATATCCAGGTTGACCATGCCATAGGGTGGCCAGGCGTGCAGGCTGACGTGGCTGGTGGCAATGATGACGAAGCCAGAGTAGCCATCGTCGAGCGGATCGCTGGTCTTGATGTCGCGTAGCTCGACTGGGCTGACTTTCTCCATGCCGATGAAAGCGGGATATTCGTCAAGGATACCCCGTAAGAACGCTTCATCCTGCAACAGAGCAGGGTTACAGTGGTAAAGGTCAAGCATGACATGGAGCATAGGGTTGATCCTCCTGGCTTTGACACGGTCATTATGTTATTTAACGATAATTATTTTCTCAAATACGATAGCGTGTTTGTTAAAGTGTAAAGTATGAGGGGGCTGTAATGCAGGCTTTGATGTGCGGTTCACCGCATGGTGCCGCACACTTTTTAGAGGTCAAGGTCGCTCTAGTGGTGTGTAGTGAGAGTGAATTGAGGGAAGGACATCTCAAAATTTGGGGGCGTGCGCCATACCCGTAGGGGCGGGAGAGGACGCGGATGCGGGGTGAGGACCCTCTGGGTCGCCCGTGGGGTGGGGCAAATGTTCTCCGAATGATACTGTATCCCCAACGCGGGCGCATCTTTGCATCCGCCTCTACGAATTGGGGAGATTATTGTGTTTTAGGGCATCTTTGATGGGATTGTTGAGAATGTACAATCGTCTTTGCTCTAGCTCAAAATCATTTCTGATAATGTGTTCTATATAACCTCTTTGCCAAAGTTTCTCTCCAGGAGTTTTTTGCATTTCTCTTAAGTGCTTAAGAATTGCCTTTGCGGTTAGTGATTTATAGGCATCGACGACATTACTTAGCGTTGGGTGACTCTCTATTTGAGGATGTAGCCATACAATAAAATGGATGTGATCGGGCATGATGACAAAACTATCGAGGGTTATGCTGGGAAAGTATTGTGGTAGTGAGTGCCATATGTTTTCGAGAATAGAGTGGATGTTGCTCTTGTCTAGCAGTTTTTGTCTGTTTTGTACACAGATTGTTACGAAATAGGCTCCTTCAGAGGAGTAGTTATATGAGGGTAGCCGTGTGGATTTCCTATGTGGGCGCGTCTTGTTCTTTCATTAAAGTTCTCCTGACTCAATAGGGATGAAATAGGTATATAAGCCTTATACATTTGTTTTCGATGGAGGCGGAAATGGTCTTGTGGGATAGGAAATGTGCCTTGATGGATATGGTATCCCTAACGCGGGCGACCCAGAGGGTCCCCACCCCGCGTCCGCGACCTCCCCCGCCCCTACGGATATCATGGGCGATCCAAAGGGTTACGGGCTGGAATGTTCCTGCACTAAAGCCAGGGCAGTTTCGCCTTTTTTGCGGGTTTCGGCGTCGAGTCCTTCTAGTTGGAGGGCGCGTTGGAGGGCGTGTTTGGCGTGGCTAAGATGGCGTATGTGTAGGTTGGGCTCCTGCTGCTGGATGGATGCGGTTGCCTGGGCTAGGCGGATGTTGCCGAGGGCGATCAAGGCAGCTCCGATACAGGGGTTGCTGTGCATGGCACGCCCGATACGCCACGCTTGCTTGATGCAGGTGGCGGCTTCGGAGAGCTTGCCTTGCGCTGATAATACGGAGGCGAGTCTGGCATTCCAGAGGCTGATATACTCGCGATCCTCGAAGCGCGTGGCGAGGGCCAAGCTTTTCTTGTACCAGTGTTCGGCTTCGCTATAATCGCCGGACGTGGTGGCTAGTTCCGCGAGATTGCTGAAGAGAACGGAGGTGAGTGGGCCGTCACCGAGGCGTTCCGCGAGGTTGAGGGCGCGGCGGAACGCGGCCTGGGCCGCTGCGTAATCGGCGTGTTTGAGGTAGACATAGCCGAGATTACAGCTGACATGAGCTATTTCGCGCTGCTGGTCATATTGTTCGTAAATGGCGAGTGCGGTGTTGAGGTGCTTCAAGGCTTCGTGGCGGTTGCCAACGCTATGGGCGATGCCGCCGATGAGGGCGTGGGTGCGCCCAATATCCACGGGGTCGCCTGCCAGCGTGCGTTGGATGCGCGTGATGGGCTTGGTGGCAACTGAAGCGTGCTCGGTGATGAACGATGAAGCATGCTCGGTAACGGGCGACCCAGAGGGTCCCCACCCTGCGTCCGCCACATCCCCCGCCCCTACTGAGAGGATGAGGGCTTGGAGTGCCGACTGGTGGGCTTCTTCGTAGTGGCCCATTTGCCAGTAAAGGCTCCCTTGTTGGTAGCGGATGCGGGCGAGGGCAGGACCTGTGTTGATGCCTGCGCGTTGTAAGATTTGTTCGCCTTGGCTGCAACTTTGCTGGGCGTGTTCACTGTCGCCAGTGACACGCCATGTCCGCGCTATTTCTGCCCAGAGCAGTGCTTGTATTTGCGCTTCGAGTTGATAGGCAGCGTCGGTCGTGGTGCTGGTTGTGAGATGGGTGGCAATGGTGGATTGTTGCTGCCGAATGGCGAGCAGGTCTTCATAGAGACTGCGTGCTTCTGTGAAGTTGCCCTGCACCATCGCGCACTCGGCGAGGCGTTCCATGAAATAGGGCTGATCCGCTGTTGTGGCGTGTTCTACGGCGAGGCGATAGTAGCGTGCCGCTTCAGGATAGGCTGGTAGGGCATAGGCTTTGTCGCCGACCAGCTTGGCGTAGTAGACGATCTGCGACGACTCAGCTCCACCTTGCACGAGGTGATGTGTAATCATGGCGGCGAACTCTGCTTCGCGGTTGGAGTAGAGGCGTTGTAGGATGCTGGCCGCCCTCTGGTGTAGGCGTACGCGCCGTTGTGCGGAGACGCGTTCGTAGAGATGGCTGACCAGCAGTGGATGCCAAAAGGTGTAGGTGATGCGTGTGCCAACGCCCTCTTCGGTGAGCACGCCCGCTTGTAGGGCCTCTTCGAGCAGGTCGAGGATGGCGTCTTCATCGGCAAAGGTGCTGCTCGTCTCCATCGCACTGATGATAGGGAGTTCAAAGGAGCCGCCGAGAACGGAGGCGTTGCCCAGGAGTCGTTGACAGGCGTTGCTCAGGCGGCTCAGGCGCGATTCGAGCGTGTCGGCGATGGTTTGTGGCAGGGCGGCGGGCGAGTCGATGGTACGGGCGAGCTCTTCGGCAAAGAAGGGATTGCCCGCTGAGCGCGTTTGAATGGGTTGCACCATTGTTTCGGGTAGATCGGGCATGGCCGAGACGAGTAGGCCGATCTGTTCAGCGGTCAAGGGATTGACGTGCAGCGTGCTGATGGTGTGTTCACGCTGCATGTGAGAAATCAGGTTGTGCAGCGGGTGATTGGTCGCTATTTCGTTGTCGCGGCAGGTGCCAAGCAGCAAGATGGGCTGGTTGTGGAGATGACGCGCTAGATAACCGAGCAATTCGCAACTACTGGTGTCTGCCCATTGGATATCGTCAAGCACGATCAGTAAGGGAGCATGCTTGCTAGCGTCTGTCAAGAGGGTACGTGTTGTCTCCCACAAGCGCAACTGCTCTTGCTCAAATGAGGTGGCGGCAGACGTACTCATGGGGAGCAGCGATTGTAGTTCGGGCAGGAGCACGCTGAGCGGCTGTAAGCGCGGAGACAGCGTGCTTTGGTTGAGCACTTTGCGCAGGACATCGATCCACGGACGGTAGGGTATACCGCTTTCCTGTCCATAGACACGGCTCCACAAGACGAACCAGCCGCGTCGCTGGGCCTCTCGACCCAGTTCTTCCGCGAGGCGGGTTTTGCCGATGCCAGCCTCACCCATCAGAAAGATGCATTGAGGACCACGTTGTGTATCAAGTGGCAGCACTTGCTTTTCATGCTTGCTGTGTTCGGTTGTGAGTAACAGTGTGCGTAAGCTCTCCAACTCCTGTATGCGACCAACGAAAGGATTCTGGTGCGTGCGGCCAATCGGTTGCGCTGCGGCAGCTTCAGCCGTTATGCTGGCGTGCAATTTAGCTGCTTGTGTTGCGGCTAATCCGGTGGGGGGAACCACCGTTGTTGCTAAGGTGGATGGTGCTACACCGCTAGGGTTGCCTGGATAGAGATACTCATCGCCGCTGCGCACTGCTTCGTAGAGGGCCTGCGTCTCGGCGGTTGGGGCTGCGTTATGTTCGTGTTGTAAGGCAGTGGCAAAACGTTGATAGACGCGCAAGGCCTCGCCGCGCCGCTTGAGTTGTGCGAGGATGACGATCAGGCGTTGCACGGCTGCCTCACAGGTGGGATCGTAGGCCAGCAAGCGGTCGAGCACTTCGATTGCTCCATTGGAACCTGTCAGCAGGTGTTGCGTGACATACCGATCTGCCAGGGCTAGCAATAGACTGACCCATTGCTGAAGCAAGAACTGCCGCCGTGTGAGTGCCCAGGCTGCACTCCGCTCCTCTGGGAAAAAGTCGCCGCCATAGAGGGTAAGGGCGTCGTCCAGAGCGGAGGTGGATAGGCGTTCGCCGAAGGCATCGACATCGACCCATATCTGCTGCTGGTCGGCCAGGGTGAACTCTTCGCCCGCGCTGAGTAATAGCGATGGAGGTGGCAGGTTGGCTATGTTGGTAGAATTGGGTCGTTCGCGGCTATCAAGTGCGCCCCCGCCTCGGTTGCTGACCGCGAAGAGTTGCCGTAGCAAGCGCACGCTAGATGATAGCTCTTTGTTGGCTTGCTCTTCGTCTTCACCAGCCCACAAATGCGCTCGCAGTTGTGTACGGCTGGCTTTGCGGCCTGGGTTGCTCACCATATAGCTGAGTAAAGAGCGGACATGTGCGTGCTGCCATGCGGCCTCGTTGACTACTTGCCATTGTTGGCCGCGCCGCCGCTCAAGACGTGTTTGGCCTAGCAAGAAAAGTCGGTAGCTAGGTGATACAGGTTGTGTTGGCAATGCTGGTGTTGCTAGGGGGAGAGCAGGTGTAGCTGCTGTAGTCGATGTATGAGCTGGGTGGGATGCTGAATAGGTAAGGGGAGCTGATGGTGTTTCCACGTTGGCGGGAGGTTGATTTCCATCGCCTACTGCTGCTGGCTGTGTGTGTTGTGCTTCATGTTGATCACGAACGTCTGCTGGAAGTTGCTTGCCGATGTAGGTGCGGGTTGTGTGTCCATCTATGGTCTCATAAGCGTACCAATAGGGACCATGCCCGATGCCCTCGCTACATTTACGGCAGCGTGGCTTACCGCAATAGCTGATCTGCTGATGATAGGTAATTTTTCCCTGCATTTTCCCACGCATTTCAGGCACGGCATTCTCTCCCTGTTTATACGCTTGGCTCTCTCCGTTAGTAATCGACTATACCATATCAAATCAAAAGCTTCAACATTTTTTGCGGCCATTATATTTTTTCTATCTAAAATAGAAGAACGCTCATCTCTGTAACGAAACGAGCGTTCTTGTATGTTTGACTGACTAATCATAATGAGACATAGGATGAAATCCTTTCATGTAGAACATAAATGCACTAACGGAACAATACCTCTGTGGTAACTCGCACCACCATGTAGGGGTGATGGTGGTTTGTTGTTGTGGTATGACGTGTTCAATGTTTTGGCGTCATGATATCTGGTAACATATTAAAATTAAGTGTCAGGATGTGCATAGGGTTAATATGCAGGGAGATGAGTAAAAGAATGGTGGCGAGTAGCAGTATGCCTAGTATCAGGAACAACAAGGTGCTGATGTGTTGCATTCGGGATACCATTAGCACATCCTTTCCTTCCAGATGCTGGAAGTTGACATGAGTGAGATAAGTAGACATGATAGGCGAAAAGCTAGCAGTAAGTTGCTCGCATTTGAGTATTCATCGCTTGAGTACTCTTTCTTGTAGTGAAGTATACCTAAAATGAGAGGCTAAACAGGGCCGTTTTATCCATGAATCTGGGTATCTCTCGCTATGGCTAGAGGGTGGCCGCATAGCAGTATGCGAACACATTCACGTTTATTGAAGGTGTACGTCCCAAAATTCTGTGATGTACTGTGGCATCATTAGCTAGAGGAGATTTTCAACGGCGTTGATGGCTTTGGTGAGGCGTTCTTCCCAGCTGCCGTTGATGATGATGTAGGGGCGGTGGCGTTGTTCCAGAGCCTGGATACAGAGGTCGAAAAACTCTTGCCGCTGCGCGGAGAGGTAACGCTGCTGGTCGTCTATCCAGGGAACGTCGATGGCGGTCACGAGGTAGAGGTCATAGTTCATGGCGTCGGCAGCTGCATAGAGCCAGGCTGGACAGGTGTTGAAAAGCACGTTGCTCCAGACGGTGGTGGTGAGCAGGTCAGTGTCACAAAAGAGGACCTTGTTGGCCTGTCGCGCCATTGCCTCCTCCGACGCTCGCTGTCCGACTGCAATTTTTTCGAGGTCTTCATAGTCGCACTGACCATTTTTAGGGGCAAGCAGGTCACGTGCATATTCCTCGACAAAGACAGTCTGAAAATGACGTGCCAGATCCCTAGCTAAGGTGGACTTCCCGGTTGACTCAGGACCATAGATGCATACTCTTTTTATAAAGTAGGGGCGAACGCAGGGTGGGATATACTGCCAGTTGGAAAGAGGGTTGGAACGGAGCTTAGCAGAAGTGATGGGTACCAGATTGTGTGAGTGGTTGACAGGAATATACTGCATACCCAATAACTCTGCCAATTGCTCGCCGTAGTCTGCCGAAGCGAAGAGGTAATTGGGAATGAAAGGCAGTACCGTACGGAGAGCTTGCGCCCATGTTGGACTAAAAAAGTGATCATGTTCTTGAAGGTTGATGTGAAGCAGATGCGCACGAGGGGCCATCTCTTGCAGCCAGGAGAGGCGCACATCCCCGGCTATGGGGTCACTATCCATTGTCCCGATCACCAGCCATAATTCATCAACATAGTTTTGCGCGAAGTCAAACACATATTGATGTCCCAAATGGGGTGGGAGAAATCTTCCCAGTACAAGCCCTGTTCTCATAGGCACAGTATAGCATATCGTAGGGGCGACATTATGAAGATGAACAAATTAACCTGGTAATAGGGTGGGCAGTAGCGAAGCGCGCTGCAAGCCCGTAGGGGCCAGATTGATCGCGCCCTCCGCTCAATTTATTGAGCGAAATCCTGAATCCCACATTCCGCAGTTATGGAAAACGCTTTTTGGAATATTAGCTATTGCATCTTTTGCATGTTATACGACTCTAAAAAGGAAGAGAATAGCTCGACAATAGAGTTCATTCTCGAAAAAGCCCATCCTGTAGAACAAGTAAAACATGTATTAGGTGCATTAAATCACCAATACTCAAGCGATTCGTGATATTCATAAAAACCTCGTTTCAAACTGCGGAATGTGGGCTGAATCACAGGCGATAAATCGCCTTGGGGCGCGATACTCTCTGTATTCCGACTGCCAACGAACTCCTTCCTCATTCTGTCAACGGACTATCGTCCTAGCTTCGCTCAGACAGAATGCAAGGAAGGCTACCGCGCTAGCTTCGCTCAGGCAGTCGGAAAGGAGGTATCTGGCCCCTACGGATGGGTTTCTCTGAGGACCAGTTTCATTAGTAAAAGTGCATCATGACGCCCTCGGACCCTGGCATACAATTCGCCAACAGGTCCGAGGGCGTCATGAATGTCGCCCCTACGAGGGGAGAATGCGTTCGAGGCTTTGCAGGTCGATCTGGGCCTGCAATGTGCTAAAAATTTGTTTGGCCTCTTGCAGGTAGGCGAGGCCGCGCTGGTAGGGTTTGCTTTCTGGTGACTCCTGCTGGATTAAAAGCTGGCCATAGTGCTGGAGGGCGCGGGCATATTCTAGACGCATGCCACAGCGACGTAGCGTCTTGATGGCCTGCTCAAAATACTTCGTCGCTGGTTCATACTCACCCTTTGCCACTAAAATGCTGCCGAGGATGCGTTGTGTACAGGCAACGAGCCATGCCAACTCTAGCTTCTGCGCCTCTTCCAATGTCTGTAATGCCAGTTGATAGGCTTGTTGGGTTTCATTTAATAATAAGAATGCACGCGCCAAAGCTAGTTGCCCCTCAATTTTTGTTTCCGCTTCCATTCCTTCATAGCGAAGAGCATGTTCTAGTGTTTTCTTCGCCTGATGCAACAAGTGCTTTTTTCTCTCCTCAGAATTTGTTTCGTTTTCCGAGCTATTATAAGTAATGTTTGCCTGAGCAATGCGCAAGTTTCCTATGAAGACCATTGTGAGGCCGATATAGGGAGCAATATGACTAGCTCTTCCTGTAGTTAAAGCACGTTGAAGCATGGAACTTGCTTCAGAAAGCTTGCCTTGTTCTTGCAAACTGATGGCCAAGTAAGCATAAAGAATACTCATAAATACGGGATCATCAATGCGTTCAGATAGTGTAAGACTCCGTCTAAGTTCATTTTCGGCATCAACAAGATTACCTATGCGGATATCTAACACTCCCATATTGCCAATTGCATAGGACATATTAGGAATGTCACCAATACGCTCAGTGATACTTAGGGATTGACGAAGTACTGCCTGTGCTGGTGAATATTGAGCTACCCTCAAGTATACGTCACCTAAGTTACAACTTGCAATCGCAAGTTCACGCTGGCAATTGTGCTGTTCATACAGGGCGAGTGCAGCATTGAGATGTTCCAGTGCTGCATGAGAATGACCTGCGCCGTTGGCAATAAGTCCTAATAGCATTTGTGTACGCCCAAGATCAACCATGTCACCTGCAAGAGTGCGTCTTATACGCGTTGGTCTGATAGTTTGTTTGTTAGTGCTTTTTTGCTGCTCTAGGTATTGCTTGAACAATTCAAATGCTTCGTTTGCTTTATTTTGTGCTTTGGAATAATTACCCTCTAACCAATAAGCGTAGCTCTGTTCGTAGCGGAGTCTGGCCCATGCAGGCCCACTTATGACATTAGCAATTAGGAGTAGTTGTTCGCCATGTTCGTAGCATTGTTGGGCGCGCGTGTTATCGCTGGTATTGTACCAGGTGAGGCCAATTTCGCACCAGAGTAGGGCTTGTAGTTGTATTTCCGGTTGAGAAATGGTTGTTGTGCGCTGCTGGCTGCGTAGGGCAAGGGCGTGTTCATAGTAGTGGCGTGCCTCTTCGTAATTGCCTTGAATGTTGATGCACTCGCCGAGAAGTTCGGAGATGTCGGCGCGGTGCAGTTGTTCGTCGGGATGCTGGCTGATGGATGCGAGGGTGAGGCGATAGTATTTTTCGGCGTCGGGATAGGCGGAGAGGGCGTAAGCGCGGTCTCCGGCGAGTTCGGCATAGTGGGTGATCTGGTCGGCGTCGGCACCGCCGTTGACGAGGTGATGGACGATGGTGGCGGCGGCCTCTTCTTCGCGGCTGGTGAAGGCGTGGAGCAGGACTTCGGCGGCGCGTCGGTGCAGGCTGGCACGGCGGGCGGCGGATAGGCTCTCGTAGAGGTGACTGGCGAGCAGGGGGTGCCAGAATTGATAGGTGATGCGCGTGCCGATGCCCTCTTCGGTGAGCATGCCCATATGCAGTGCCTCTTCGATCAGTTCAAGGATGGTGTCTTCATCGGAGCCGGGAGTGGTGGCCTCCATCGCGGAGATGATGGGGAACTCGAAGGAGCCACCCAGCACAGCTGCTTTGCTCAGCAGGCGGCGACAGGCTGTGCTGAGACGACCCATGCGTAGATCAAGGACGGCTGTGATGGTTTCGGGTAAGATGGGTAGTGCATTCTGGTTGCCATTCAGCCCATGTAAGCCGCTGGGTCCATTAGTGCTGTTGATGCTGTTGGCTATGCTGACGGTGGCAGGCAGGAGAGCTGATGCGCTCAGTGTTGCCAAGGTGCGGGCCAATTCTTCGGCGAAGAAGGGGTTGCCAGCGGCGCGTGTCTGAATGGACGCGGACATGGATGTTGCTGATGATGGGGTTGCAGTGTCGGACACAACTATTAAACCTGGCTCGCTCGATGTGGCTGCTTCGGTTGGCTGGCCTCTGGTGAGGATGGCTGAGACGAGGATGCTGATCTGCTCGTCGCTGAGGGGCGAGAGCGAGAGGGTTTCCATGGCGTATTCGCGTTGTAGGTCTACCATAAGTGGGCGCAAGGGCGAGGTGGCGGTCAGTTCGCTGTCACGGCAGGTGCCGATGATGATGATGGGATAGCCCTGGATGTGGCGTGCGAGATAGGCCAGTAGTTCACAACTGCTGGCATCGGCCCATTGCAGGTCGTCTAGCACGATCAGCAGGGGGATGCCTCCGCTGATGGAGGTCAGTAGTTCGCGAGCTGCCTCCCACAGGCGATGCTGCTCCTGTTCGGGGAGCGGGACGGCTGCAGAGGGCATATCAGGCAGCATGCTATGGAGTTCTGGTAACAGGGTACTCAGCGGCTGATAGAAATTGGGACGCTGTGCGATGTGTGGTGGGAGGGCGATCTGCATGGTGGGAGTGTTCGCCGTGGCCAGGGTCGCGCCTGCGTAGCGGCTCTGCTCCATAGACTTACGTAGCACCTCGATCCAGAGGCGGTAGGGAATGCTGCTCTCCTGAGCATAGACGCGGCTCCAGGCGATAGCCCAGCCGCGTTTTCTGGCCTCGCGACTCATCTCCTCTGCCAGCCGCGTTTTGCCGATGCCCACATCGCCCATGAGTAGGACCGATTGCGGGCGGCGGCGCGCATCGTAGGGGGTGACGGCTGTGCGTTTCTGTCCTGGTATCTTGAATTTCGCGGTGGCCTCGGTGGTAGCGATGAGGTTGCGCAGGAATGCTAATTCTTGTTCGCGTCCGACGAGTGGCGATTGATGGGCACGTCCAATCTGTATGGTAGGCTCGTGGATCGTGCGGTTGTCGCTGGAGCGCTCGGCATTGCTGCGATTGCTGCGTGTTGCTGTATTGGCATTGCTTGCGGTCGTGGCGCGTCCCGTGGCATCCTGGCGTACAGCTTCATAGATGGAGCGTGTCTCCGGCAGGGGCGCGATGCTATATTCTTCATGGAGCGCGCTTGCCAGACGTTTATAGACGCGTAAGGCTTCGCCACGGCGTCCGAGTTGCACGAGGACGCGCATGAGGCGTTGTACCGCAGACTCGTTCATGGGGTCAATTGATAAAAGACGATCTAAGGGATCAATGGCGTTACTGAGGGCATTACGCGCGATACGTATATCGGCTAGGTCTGTGAGCAGGCTGACCCAGAGGCGTTGTAGCTTTTCGCGGCGGGCCAGTGTCCATTCAAGTTGTTGTTCGTCGGGCAGGAAGTCACCGCCATAGAGCGTGGCGGCGGCTTCGAGTAGGCGTTCGCTTTCCTCGGGATTGTCGTTTTTATGGGCCTGGTCAATTAAGTGCTCGAAGGCGTCGGTATCGAGCCAGATCAGGGGATGATCGGCAAGGACGAGCAGTTCTCGTTCGGTGAGGAGCAAGGGCGAGGTGGCAAGTTTGTTGCGCTCTGGCTCGAAGATCTGGCGCAGGCTATAGACGGCGCGGTCAAGACGATGGCTGGCGATCTCGCTATCGAGGTCAGGCCAGACTGCACCCATGAGTTGTTCGCGCCCAAGTTTGCGTGCGGGTGTGCTGATGAGGCAACTGAGCAGGGTACGTACGCGCTGATGTTGCCATGATGCGTCGGTGACGGTTTGCCACTCGGAGTTGACGTAGCGTTCCAGACGCATTTGCCCTAACGAATAAATACGGATGCGCGTCTGTGTTGTCTGCGCCTGTTCGTTGTCTCGTAGTGCGGGCAAGGTGTTGGCAAGGCGAACCTGTTCCATTTCTGCCTGCACGTCTAGCGGGAGTTGTTTGCCAACATAGGTGCGTGTGGTGCGGCCATCAAGGGTTTGATAGGCATACCAGTATGGACCATGTCCAGTACCCTCACGGCACTTACGGCAGTGAGGCTTGCCACAATAGCTGAACTGCTGGTGATACGTTACCTTGTCGTTCATCACGCCTTTCCTGAGATATTCCGCAAACAATTGAAATGCAGGTTACGGGTAGATAAAAAAAGTAAGGTGCCTGTGTCTGATTGTATAAATCAGATAAAACCATAATCAATTATACCCAACTCAAGTATAAAAAGCGACATCACAATGTGTAACATGCAATAGACACATTGAATTACACTTCCCGTTAGAAGTTAACAGTATGAGATGGCTTTTTGGCATATTTATAGGACATTTAGTTTAGATGCAGAAGACAGGTATAAGACAGTGTGCAGGGAGCAGCAAAGGGTATCTTTGTTGCTCCCTGCACACTGTCTTTTTTGATGGCGAAATGGTGGCCAATACTCAGGAAGATATATGGGAGAGATCAGAAATCCCTTCATTCTATACTGCTGTCAATGGAAACAATCGATGTGATACAGCTACAGCAAAGATTTGGAGGAAGTTCTGGATGAATTCTATAGTACATGAAGTGCAAGAGATACAAAAGATACAGGATGTGCAGGCCCAGGTGAGGGCAAGAGGGGCAGCTGTAGATAGTCTGCGCTTACAGGCTGATCCCGATGTCTTGTACAATGACCCAACGCGTTTCTATCGCTATGAGATTGGGCAGGTTGATCTGCTTTCGTCTGAAGAGGTTATTGAACTAGCTCAATCTATTGAGCAGAATAAGAAGGATGAGAAGCGGCGTTGTCGGCAACAGCGGGTAGCATTTCCTATGATGGAGCGGATCGAGCCAGAGGTGGTGCGGGAGGCCAAGCATAAACTGGTGGAGGCTAATTTGCGTCTTGTGCTGCATATTGCCAAGAAGTATAGAGGCTTTGGCGTGGATTTGATGGATCTGGTGCAAGAGGGCAATCTTGGTTTGATGCACGCGGTCGAGAAGTTCGATTATACGAGGGGCTATAAGTTCAGTACCTATGCAACGTGGTGGATTCGCCAATATGTGACACGGGCATTAGCCGAGCAAGCACATACCATTCGCGTCCCGCTGTATAAGGTAGAGGAGATCAAGCGACTAGCACGGGTGCGACGGCACTTGCAAGAGGGGCAAGAGGATGAGCCAACGATAGAGGAACTGGCTGAACGCTTGGAAATTACGGTGCAGCAGGTGATCGCGCTCCTTTCGACGAATCAGGAGACGATGAGCCTAGATATGCCAAGGAGAGGAGGTGATGACGAGTCGCCCTTAAGTGATGTGTTGGAGGATGATCCTCTGTATTCACCAGAGCGTATTGTGATGACGCAGACGCTCCATGAGCAGATAGAGGATTTGCTGCAGTATTTAACTCCCAGAGAAAGGAGGGTTTTGCAACTGCGTTATGGGTTGAATGGTGGGCGTGAGCACAGTCTTACCGAAGCTGGTAAGAAGATTGGCTTGAGCCATGAAGCGGTGCGCCAGGTGGAGTTCCGGGCGTTGCGTAAGTTGGAGCATCCTAGCCACGACAGAATGCTTCAGGATTTTTTAGGGTAGGGGATGTGAGTCATTACGATGAAGAAGAAAATGGGTGATGGCAGTGCCATCGCCCATTTTCTTTTGTGTGATGGTTAAAAGACAGCGAAGCGATGCGGTGCTTACGTGTCACGCGGGCACCGCATCGGTTCGCTGTCTTTGATTCTTTTATTGGACCTGAACGACGACGGCGGTGATGTTGTCGGAGCCACCACCGCGGAGAGCTGCTTCTACCAGTTGTTCGCTGACACTGTGTACGTCCATGCTGTAGCGTAGAATGCGCTCGATCTCGGGGTCACGAACCATTTCCCACAGGCCGTCGGAGCAGAGCAAGAGCTGGTCTCCTGGCTGTATATCGACGGTAAACCAGTCTACCTCGACACCATTGTTTGTGCCGACGCAGCGATAGACTTTGTTACGTTCGGGATGGGTGTATACCTCGTCGGGGGTGATGGTGCCAGCGGCAACCAAGCGTGCCACGAGCGAATGATCTTGCGTGACTTTCGTGAGTTCTTCACGCGCGCGCAGCAGGTAGGTGCGGCTATCGCCAACGTTGATGATGTAGGCTTTGTTGTTGAGGAGCAGGGCAGCGGTCAGGGTGGTGCCCATATCGCACTGCTTGTCGGTGCTATAGCGGCAAATATTTGCATTTGCCAGTGCAACGCCGTTGAGTAAGAATTCGATACAACCTTCATCGTGCAGTTCACTGCTTGCCATGATTTGTGGGAGCACCGATTGCATCATGCTGCGTGCCGCGATCTGGCTGGCCTCTCGTCCAAAGGAGTGTCCACCCATGCCATCGGCGACGGCGAAGAGGCCAAAGGGAAGTTGTTCTCCATCTAGGCAGCACGTGCCTTGTAAGGTGACAAGGCTATCTTCGTTGGGGTTGTTTTTGCGTTTGAGGCCGACGTGCCAACCTACACCAACCTCAAACTGTGAATGTTGGGAGTGTTGGGAGTGCTGTGATGCTTGTGGGTAGAGCGGATCGGGTGTGGTAGGAATATCTTCTATCGCCGCACTGCGAAGTCTTGGCTGTGTGAGGGGCGCATTTGGCACGTTTGGTCTGGCTAGCTGCCGTTGTGGTAGCCGTAGCCCAGGTAAGCTCGTAATAAGAGTGTCATGATTCATTCTCTTCTCCATCGACATAATCACAAAAACGATTGTATCGCGGTCTATTTATGGTAAGTTTTTTTCTATCACATCATAGTAGAGTTGATAGATAACTTGTGTGGCGGCTTCGTCGCCAATCTCACAGGCCAAGGTGTCCTGGTAGGACCCGATGCGTTGCATACGTGCGTGAATAAAATCATGGCGAGCACTTCCCACTGCCAACCCACTCATGCCACGATTAATCGCCTCTAATTCCAATTCTATTTGTGTACGCAAGCGAGCAACCTCACTTTTGCTCATAGTGAAGGCGTCCTTCCTGCCCTTAATATTGATAGAAACTGCTCTACGGGCCTACGCTTGACGATGACACGGTTTTTTCTCTTCTAGTAGAAGGGTGTACTTTTGTACTATCCCTCCTGAGCTAATTGTAAAGAAATGCGGTTGCGCCAATCTCCCTGCCTCCTTCCTAGTGGCTTCCTGCTACGGTTGGATTTGAGGTGAAAATGTGCATGTATAATTCCCAGCGAGGAAGAATGGCAGATCCCTCTTGGCTGAGGTTGTGTTCAGGATTGAGGTTGGACGGTAGAAATCTTATGTTATCTTATACAGTGTCTTCTACAAGGCTTCCACGGCTATGATGTTGCTTTGCAAGGGCTTATGCGTATTCTATAATAGCAAGAGAGCGGGAGATGAAGAAATTCTTTGTCAGTTTATGGCCTTTTTGGGAAAGGATGGCTCGTTATGGGTACGGCACTACGACCACCAGATGAAGGAGTAGCACCAGCGCGTACACCAGGGTTAGCATGGTTGCGTCACTTCTTATTAGAGCAATCATTTTCCCCTGAGTTTTTTCCGGCGTCATTGCGTCATCCTGCGCTTGGATATCTTATAGCCATATTTTTGCAACTTATCATGGTGCTGTTCATGGTCTGGTTCACGCAGAGCTTTAGCACGTTTCGCTTTATTGAGGCACCATTAATCTTTGCTGTGTTGTTGGTCGCGCTCGGTTGGGGGGTGGGTCCGAGTGTGCTGGCGACGATATTTGGCGCGTTTTTGCTGGCATTACTGCTGATACCGCCATATTTCTCGCTACAACTCACAAAAGAGGATGCCCTTGGTCTTATTTTGTATATCGTGATTAGCCTGATGGTGAGTGTCGTTGCCAGCCAGACGCAGCGTGCGCGGCGCGTATCCTCTGAGCGTGCGAGTCAGCTAGAGGCTATTTTAGAGGGTATTACCGATGGTGTCTTCATTATTGGTACCAATGAGGTGGCACAACAGATGAATACTGCCGCCCGCACACTGTTAAATTTGTCTGATGATGTGCGTACGGGGCAGCTTTTTGAGAATGGTCGTCCCTTTGATCTTTATGACGAATATGACAGGCTTATTCCGTATGAGCAGTGGCCGCAGGCAGCAATCATGGCGGGCGAGGTGTTGCAAGGGGCGAAGGCGGTAGATGTGGTGATGCACACCTATGATAAGCGGAAATTGTATTTGAATGTGACAGGGGCACCTGTCTATATGGTGAATGGACAGATTAGTGGTGCCGTGTTGGTTTGCCGTGATGTGACCGCACGACGTTTACTTGAACAGCGTGTGCAAGCATCGGAGCAAGAGGCGTCGAATCGTGCGAGTCAGTTAGAAGCAACCTTTGAGGCGATAGTGGATGGTGTGCTTGTCTACGATAGACAGGGACGAGTGCTGCGTGTGAATAGTGCCTATCAGAAGATGATCGTATTAGAGGCGCGACCGGAGCATATCCTGCTTTCGCCACAGGAACGTGGTGCGATGCTGGAATTGCGCGATGAGCAGGGTATTACATTGAATGCGGAGCAGATGCCGGTGCAGCGTATGCTGGCGGGTGATATTCTGACAGCGGATCGCTCTATGGATATTATCCTACGTGCGTTCGATGGGCATGATGTGCAACTCAATGTAACGGGAATGCCATTGTATGAGCAGGAGCAACTTGCGGGCGGTGTATTGATCTTTCGCGATGTGACAGAGCGGCGTGCCTTAGAGCGGCGTACGCAACAGGCACTGCAAGCCTTACTTATGATGGCTGAGGAGGCTGTGCGCTTGCCTGATATGAGTAGTGCTGACGGGCAATCTATGAAGACCTTGCCATATATGGGGAAGCGGCTTGCGGAATTAATTCGCCAAGTACTTTCATGTCAGCGTGTCAGCCTGACGATGATCGACGCGAAAACGCACCGAGCACGATCTTTAGCAGTGGTTGGTCTAACTCCAGAGCAAGAGCGTCTCTGGCTTGAGCGGGAATCGGGCATGAATCTGGAAGAGCAGTTGCAAGGGACCTCCGTTATACTGTCGTTGGCAAGCAATGAGGCGCGGATAGTAGATTTCACGCAAATGCCATTGCGAGACCAGCCAAATCCTTTCGGTATTGAGGTGATTGCGTTAGCACCGATGAAGGTTGGCAAGCAACGCTTTGGTGTGCTGGGCATCGATTATGGAAGCGTTCCGCATGCATTTACGAAGGAAGAAATGGCACTAATTCAGGCAGTGGCGGACCTGACAGCCCTGGTATTGGAGCGAGAACGTGTGCTGGCGGACCGTGCGGAGGCTCAGGCGAACGTGCTGGCGGCACAAGAGGCGAATCGCCTGATGGAGGAGTTTATTGGCATTGCGGGGCACGAATTGCGTACACCGCTCACGACCATTAAGGCGAGTGTGCAGTTGGCAAAGCGGCAGGTGGAACGGTTGCAACGGCAAGAAAAGACGCTCCCTGTCGATGTGAGTAAAACAATCACGAATGTCCATGATTTTCTGACGCGCACTGAGCGTCAGGTGAGTATGCAGAATCGTTTGATCAGTGACTTGCTTGATGTATCGCGTATTCAGACCGGACGCCTTGAGTTGCATCCCGAATTGCACGATATGATTGCACTTGTGCAGCAGGTGGTCGAGGATCAGCACTATCTCACACCTGATCGTGTGCTCACTTTTGAGGGTGACGCCACAGGGGAACTGCTGGTGATGGCGGATGCTGACCGTGTGCGTCAGGTCATCACCAACTATCTCTCGAATGCGCTCAAATATTCAGCTACCGATAAACCTGTTGAGGTGCGTGTGGAGACGCGCGGGGTGTGGGTACGTGTTGCGGTACGCGACGAGGGGCCTGGCTTGAGTGAGAGTCAGATGCAGCAAGTGTGGGAGCGTTTTTATCGTGTGCCGGGCGTTGAGGTCAAGAGTGGTTCTGGAGTGGGTCTGGGCTTGGGGTTGCATATCAGCCGTATGATTGTTGAGCGGCAAGGTGGCAAGGTGGGGGTGGAAAGTACACCAGGAGTTGGCTCGACCTTCTGGTTTGCACTGCCCTTGGCGGAGAAATGAGTAAGCTGAGCAAAAGCCATCCTTTATTGCTGTGACTTTTGGCGCACCACTCCGTCTAAGAAAGAGGATTGCCTGTTTATTGTAATGGGTAATTTAATTACGTTATCCATGTGAATAGTTGGCATCATTTGTTTAGAGGAGAGAATAGTATGGAGCAAGTTTCGCGCACGTCCCGACCTCTTGGGGTTACGATCATGGCTGTCTTGCTAGGCATAGAGGGTATTCTTGAAATTATCCTTGGCATCGTGGCAGTGGTGGCACTTGTCGCCTTAGGGCAACATGTGAGTGGAAGTGGTCATCATACGACTGGAGCCACAATTGATGTGGTTGGTGCGGTCATCGGAAGCATCCCTTTAGTGATCGGCTTGGTTACGCTCATCTTTTCTATTGCACTGTGGACATTGCGAAGTTGGGCTTATTGGGCTGTGGTAATCTTTGAGGGCATCACTGTCCTCTATCACATTGTCGAAATCGTCCGCCCAACACCGTCTCATTCACTTACCAGTGTGATTGCAGGTATGGTTATTCCTGTGATTATTCTGTTGTACTTCCTGATTGATAGTAATGTCCGTCACGCTTTCCGCGTATAAATTGTTGGTGAGTGAGTCAAAAGCGGTGCGGGGCTCGCACGACGTTTGCTAACCCCACCCCGTTTTTCTCATCTGAACCAAATTATTGTTTTCACCCCTGGTTTAGTGATATTG
>JBBPYR010000050.1:0-6175 GCA_038199755.1 Ktedonobacterales bacterium
ATCATAGCCACCCGTCTCCTTGAAGCCACAGGATTGATAAAGCGACAGCGCGTGTTTGTTCTCGGTGGCAACCTCCAACGCAATATGCTGCTGACCTGTTTCTTGTATTGCCTGAATGGTACGTGCCAACATTTGCCGCCCATAGCCGCGTCCCCGGTACGCAGGTGACACCGCAAAACCATAGATGATTGCTTCCTCTACACCCAGTACAACCTCGATTTTGCCAATCACAGCACCATCCAACACGCCAACATAATAGCGACGTGTAGACTGTTGCTCCATGAGGTTCTTGCCATACCAATCAACCTCATTCTCAGGCATGCCAAAGGCTTGCGCCGTAATCTGAGCTATCGTCGTAGCATCTTCTAGTCGTGCCGCCCTAAACTGTAAGTAGGCATCAAAAGTAGAGGGCACCCGCACCTTGGTTAGCACCATCTTGTACTCGCTATGATGATACTGCACCGGCTGCTTTTTCACAAAAGCCTGCCCCGCTGCCGAAGCCTGCTCCACAATCAGCAGAATATTGGGAATGTTTCTCTGCTCACACTCACGCTTCGCCTCTTGCAAGAGCGTGCTAAAAATACCTCTCCTCCGCTGGTCCGGGTGTACCATGCCGCTCAACTCTGCCTCTTGCGCATTAAAGCTGAACAGAGCCAGATATCCCACCAGTTGACCAGCAGCATAGTACAAAAAATCGTTCGTCTGCTCACTAGGGCGTGAACGCAGTATATTCCAGTTCAGCTTCAAATCTAAGCCATCATGCGTGTTACAGAGCAGTGCCAGTTGCTCTATCTCGGCCAGTTCAGCCTCGGTTAATCCCTGCCTCTTATATAAACCTTGTTTTTGCATACTACTCTATTTCTAGCAACACATCGCCGTCATCCACAAAATCGCCCTCATTCACTTTCAGCGTTTTGACGGTGCCGCTCACCGTGGATTGGATGGGTATCTGCATCTTCATCGATTCCAACATCACAACATCTTGATCGATGCTGACGCTATCGCCAGCTTTGACAAGATATTCCAGCACAACTCCGGCCATGTTCGCTACAACATGTTTCATAGACATCCTCTTTTCGTTTCAGCTATCACAGGCGATCAAGCAGGTTCTAGACAGGATAAATCGGGTTGCGAGCCTCGGAGAAACGCGTCTCTTTCCTTTGATAGATGCTGAAACGCGCTATCAATTCCTCGCGTAAAGCCTCAAAGGGCGTGATGGTATCAACAATCAGTTCCGAGGCAAGATGGAAAATGTCGATGTCTTCGGCATATTTAGCTTCCATCATCTTGCGGAATGGTTCGCGCTGCTCTGGGGGCATTTCGGCGATCTGATTGGCAAACACGGCATTGATGGCCGCCTCTGGCCCCATCACGGCAATCTGGGCCGTGGGAAGTGCCAGCACAGCATCGGTGCCAAAGGCTGGACCCGCCATAGCATACAAGCCAGCACCATAACATTTCCGCACGATCACCGATATCTTTGGCACCACCGCCTGTGAGACGGCGGCGATAAACTTGGCCCCGTGCCGAATGATACCAGCACGTTCAACCGAGGAACCGATCATAAAGCCCGACACATCAGCCAGGAAGAGCAGCGGAATATTGAAGGCATTGCAGGTATTGATGAAGCGCGTCGCCTTATCCGACGAGTCCACAAAGAGCACACCACCCTTGACACGCGGCTGATTCGCCACGATACCGACAGCCCGCCCACCCAGGCGCGCAAAACCCGTGATGAGTTCTGGCGCAAACAGCTTTTTGACCTCCACGAAACTATCGGCGTCGATCAGCGCATTGAGGAATTCATACATGTTAAAAGGCTTGTTCTGCGCCTCCGGCACGATATCCTTCAACAGCTTATCGCTGGCGGGTGCCACGGCTGCAATATCCGGCACGCGCTCAAGATAATTCTGCGGCATGTAACGGAAATAAGCACGTGCAATCTGGATAGCGTGCTCCTCATCCTCCGCCAGGAAATCACCGAGGCCAGAAACGGTGCAGTGCATACGCGCCCCACCCATCTCTTCGAGCGTCACCTTCTCGCGTGTCACCATCTCCGCCATGCGCGGCGAGCCCAAATATGCGCTAGCATTGCCCTCCACCATAATCGCGATATCAGCAAAGGCAGGCGTATACGCTGAGCCAGCGGGTGAGGGACCAAACATCAAAGCAATCTGCGGCACCACTCCGGACATCTTAATCTGGTTATAAAACGTGCGCCCACCCTGATTGCGCCCGGGAAAAAGTCGTACCTGATCAGTGATACGCGCTCCGGCTGAGTCGATTAAATAAAAGAAAGGAATACGCATCTGCATCGCCATTTCCTGAATGCGTAAACTCTTCTGCACCGACTTCTCGCCTGCTGCACCCGCCTTCACCGTCGAGTCCGAGGCACTAAACGCCACAGGTCGCCCATGAATGCGCCCCACACCTGTAATGATCGCATCTGCCGGTAGATCGGGCTTTGTGTTCTCGGCAAACATGCCATCCTCAAACTCAATCTTGCCATCATCCAGCAGCAATTTGAGGCGTTCACGCGCAAACAAACGTTTTTGCTCCCGATTGCGTGCGTGATACTTCTCCGGCCCTCCCTTTTTGATACGCTCAATCTCCGCGGCTAACCGTTCGTCATTGCTCGGCATCGTTTACATGTTCCTTTCACAATGGGACAGATAATTCAAGCATTATTATATCTCTATTTCCATCCTCAACAGTGCTGACGATAACGACTTCCCCAACGAATCGCTTCTGAGCGAACGGGACGCCCCACCATTCAGTGCCTCATGCAGCACAAAGTTCAAGGCCAGCACATTCGGTACCTCGTAACGTTCAACCTTGCCGAAGACTAGACCCTTAAAATGTGCGCGCACACGCTCAATCGTCACCTCGCGTACCAGAATATCGTAAGTAGCATGGTCGGCAGCGAAAATAGCGATATTGGCATTGTCGCCCTTGTCTCCTGAGCGAGCGTGTACTAGTTTCACGAGTTGTGTTTTCATAGAACCTCTCGCTTTTTCAAGCAGGACAGTACAAACAAACACCGCAATAGAACAATGAATAAGTTCAATAGATGGTTTGAACCTTCACCAAATTGGTGAAAGTTCGTGTGAGCGATGACAAATGGCATAACAACTCAGATGTCTTCCACACTCACGCGGACATACTCCTCAATCACGCCACGTGGCACGAGTGTGGGCCAAATGCCGAGCAGCCCACGCGCAGGCGTTATGCCACCAGCACCGCCAATGAATGGTGGCCCACTCAGACCGAGCGGGGTGAGCAAGCGACCGAGCTTCTCAGCATCACGCTTATCTGTACAGCGTATGGCTATACGCAAATAGACCTCGTTCAGGTCATCAACATGTGTTGTGTCAGCTAACGGGCCATGAATAGAGTTGTAGCCAAGATACTCTATCAGCGTCTCTTCTGCTTTGAGACCCGCTTTCCGCATCTGCTCTTTTACAATCTCTGCCGCGAGTTGCGCCTTTGCCAGCGCGTCCGGCCACGCATAGCCAATTGTAGCCTGCCCCATATACCCATCCTCGTAGCCCGCCACAATCTTGAAGGTTTCCGGTGCGGCATGTCCTGTTGCCCCTGTCACCCGCACCTGATCGAGGCCGACCTCTTCCATGTGCAATGTGGTCATATCCACATCTACGTCTGGTGTCAGATAGTGCGCAGGATCGTGTACCTCGTACAGCAGTTGTTCGCGTAACGTGTCAAAGCTGACACGCCCACCAGTGCCGGGTGCCTTTGAAATCAGCGCGTCTCCGTTCTCCCACACCTCGGCGATTGGATAGCCGATGTTAGCAAGGTCGGGAATGCTGCGCCAATCACCGCCAAAGTTGCCGCCCGTCGCCTGTCCGCTACACTCTAGCAAGTGCCCGACCACGATGCCCTGCGCCAACTTATCCCAATCATCCCAACGCCAACCCAGTTCATGCACCATTGGTGCCAGAAAAAGCGCGGCATCTGCCACACGTCCGGTGAGCACGATATCAGCACCAGCGTCAAGGGCTTCAACGAGTGGACGCGCCCCTAAATAGGCACTGGCGAACAGCAACCTATCGCGCACAGTGGCGATATCCGCTCCGGTGTCCATGTGTGCCAGCGAGATGCCCATTGCTTGTAGCTCGTCGAGCCGCTCCAACACGGCATCGCCAAGTACCACCCCCACCTTGAGCTTCACCCCAAACTTCTTGAGGGCATTCAACAAGACCTCACGAGCCGCCAGCGGATTCAGGCCGCCCGCGTTAAGAATAAATTTGACACCACGCGGCAATGCCAACGGTAGGAGATCCGCCAGCATGGGTACTAGGTCACGTGTATAACCCAGTTTGGGGTCACGCTGGCGATCCTTTTGCAGAATCGCCAGCGTCAATTCAGCCAGATGATCCGATGCCACATAACGCACATTGCCGCGCTCAATGCTCGCCTTGATCGGCTGCCACGAATCACCATAAAAGCCCAGCCCGCCTGCGATACGAAGCGATTTCATGGTGCTACCCTTCCCCGCTACCAGCCGCGCAAACCCAACAACTCGCGTGCAATCAACAATTGGCGGATCTCGTTGGTACCCGCACCGATCTCGCCCAGGCGAGCATCACGCCACATGCGTTCAACCTCGAAGTCCGTCAGGTAGCCCCAGCCACCATGTATCTGCATAGCTTCATTGGCGGCACGCGATGAGGCACGAGCGGTAAAAAGTAGAGCAGCAGCAGCTTCTTTGCTGACGCGCTTGCCCTGCTGCGCCAACCACATCACGCGATGCGACATATGCCGCGCCGCCTCCAAGTCAGTGTACATGTCCGCGAGTTTAGCCTGTATCAGTTGGAAATTGGCGATCGGCTGCCCGAACTGTTCGCGCTCCTTCGCATACTTGATAGAGACTTCCAATGCCGCCTCAAGTCCGGCAATGGCACTCACAGCGAAGAAGGCACGCTCGATATCCAGGCCACTCATGACCACCTTGTAGCCCTCGTTGACGACACCAAGCACATTTTCGTCAGGAATAAAGCAATCCTCAAACACCAGTTCTCCCGTGGGAGAACCATGCATACCTACCTTTTGCAGTTTGCGTGCCACATGGTAGCCCTTCGTCTTTGTCTCAAAGAGAAAGGCCGTAATGCCTCGACTGCCCGCCTCTGGCTTTGTCTTGGTGTACAGCACGAGTAGGTCAGCGATAGGGCCATTCGTAATAAAGACCTTTGTGCCATTGACGACATAGCCGCCCTCGACCTTACGTGCGCTAGTCTGAATACCCATGGCATCGGAGCCAGCATTCGGCTCTGTCAGGCCCAATGCGCCAATCATTTCCGTACTGACAAGCTTAGGAAGATACTTCGCCTTCTGCTCCTCGGTACCATTGCGCAGGATATTGTGCGCGCACAAATTGAGGTGGGCACCAAACGACATCGAAATAGCCCCGTTAGCGCGGCTGATGCCACGAGCAACCAGGGCCGCCATCATATAATCGCCGCCACTACCGCCATACTCTTCGGGAATCGCAATACCCGTGTAGCCTTGCTCTGCCAACCGTTTCCACAGCCACGGAGGGAAATCGTCCGTGCGCTCGATCTCCTGATTATGTGGGCGAATTTCTTCACGCCCAAAGGCAAACGCACTCTCATATGCCAACTGATACTCTTCAGGAAATTCAAAATCCATAGCCTGTCAGTCCTTTCTGACTCTCTCACCTGCATCCCATAGCGGTTGGAGACATAGGTGACCTGGGGCAGGTCGCCCTTCGTGCTACGCTGAACAATTCACCTTATTCAGTAGTGTACGTTGTGTAGGGGAATGATTACAAGAGAAGGAGAGGAGGGAGATAACGTTTCATAAGGAAAGAGGAGGAGTAGGACGACTTTCATGCCTGATACGATATAGCCCCTGCTCCATCTCATCCCAATTCAAATCGTTCCATACACCTGCCAACTCTAGGATATCATGTACTCTACGTGTGGGATTAGCGGCATCAGCTTCTGCTTCCTCAACAAAGTAATGTACGACTTCTTCATTATCTTCTTGAAGCAGTAAGCCGATAAGTGGCTGGTCTTTATGGGTCGTGAAGTTTGCTGAATGAAGAGATGGCGGTTCTATTTGAGGGCGCGGCGCTCATATAGAACCGCCATATCTCAACAGAGTGGTCTCCTGCTTTACGCCACGGCAGGCTGTG
>JBBPYR010000051.1:0-34535 GCA_038199755.1 Ktedonobacterales bacterium
ACAACCAAAAAACCCCACCACCACAAACACCACACACACGAACATGGGGGGGGGGACTTACTAACCCACCGCCACCTCCACAACCCCCCCACCCCTCCCTTTTTCTCGTTTAGAGATCGACCGTATCGCCGACATGCAGAATGCGGCGATCTTTGCCACGCTCATAGATGCTCACCGTCTGTGTACCCATCACCTGCCAATGCGCGCTTGCCAGCGGCTCAGCACGCTGTGGCGGGGTGATGCGCACCAGGGCCGTATTTTCATCGATGCCCAGGGCCAGGTGTCCTGTGGGTAACGCTGCCAGTAACGTTTGAAAGGTGTTCTGGTCCATGAAGGCCGACATACGATCAAAGTGCGGAAAGACAACAACGTGCGGCACAACTCCTAGTGCTTCCGCCAATTCCAACTTCCCACCCGTCATGGCCTGCCGCACATTCACCGTGTGACCGCTCATCATCATGGCACCTGCGCTACAGCCCGCAAGTACCGCCCCACGTGCATGGGCGGAGGTAATAATTTCCCAGGCGGGGGTGTCACGCATCGTTTCGATGGTGTGCTGCGGATTGCCACCCGAGAAGTAATAGAAATTTGCTCCCCGTAATAGCTCTAGCTGCCGTGGATCATTGGCCCCGGTACGATTGATGATTGAGCTTGGGCGGATATCCTGTACACCAAGCGCTTGAAAATGGCTCAGGCCTAGATCATTCCAATAGGTCGGTCCATTCACTTCAAGCCCGCTTGCCGTGGGTAACAGCACGACACGGGCCTTGTCTGCTCCCCCCAGCGTTTCTATCAGATAGGTATCGGTAGTATCCATCGCATGTAAATACTCGCCCGAACCCACTAGCGCAACCGCGCCATCTTGCATGGTCATATTCTTTTGTCTCTCCCTTAATACGTTGTGGCATGGAAAGTGGAACCCACGCTGCTATCATATCATGTCTGGTGGTAACATAACGGGAAAGGAGCTACGACAGATAGGGCATGCCCTATCTGTCGTAGCTCCTTTCCCGTTATGTTGCTAATAGCCAACATTCTTTGGCGATCTGCCAGTCCTCTTCAGTGTGGACGATGACGACGCGCACGGCAGAGGCGGCGGTGGCAATATCTTCATCGACGGGCGACTGCGCATTCTTCTGCTCGTCGATTGCAAGGTTGAGGAAGCCAAAGGCGGCACAGGCTCCTGCCCTGATGGATGGCACATTTTCGCCGACGCCGCCCGTAAAGGAGAGGACATCGACACCGCCGAGCGCAGCAAGCATGGCACCGATGAAATAGCGCAAACGGTAAATGTACATGTCCAGGGCCAAGCGCGCCCGCTCGTTACCGGCGTCGATGGCCTTCTGCACCTGGCGAATATCATTTGAGATGCCAGAGATGCCCTTCAAACCCGACTCTTTATTTAACACCTGATCGAAGGTAGCGGCGCTATAACCCTGCTCACGTTGCAGATACAGCAAAATACTGGGATCCACTGTGCCTGAGCGCGTCCCCATCATCATGCCTTCCAATGGCGTAAAGCCCATCGTCGTATCGATGCTCTGCCCATTGCGGATGGCCGCCAGCGAACAACCATTGCCAAGATGACAATTAATGATGCGGATGATGGCCGGATCGCGCCCCACAATCTGGCCAATACGCCCCATACAATACTCGTGACTGATACCATGAAAACCGTAGCGACGTATGCCCTGCTCATACCATTCATAAGGGCCTGGGTAGACCTGTGTTTCTTTGAGCAGCGTCTTATGAAATGAGGTATCAAATGCAGCCACCTGTGGCACAGCACCCAACACCTTTTCGACAGCCTCGATACCTTCCAGGTTGACCGGATTATGCAGGGGTGCAAAGGGGAAGAGGCTGCGAATGGTCTCTTTGACCTGTGGTGTAATCCGCACACTCTCCTGATATGCAGCACCGCCATGCACTACACGGTGGCCCACCAGTGCAATCTCGTGTGGCCCCGCCAGCACTTGCGTAGGCCCACTCCATAGCGTTTTGAGTATCTCTTCAATCACTTGTGGCCGCGAGTCAGCTGCAACCTCTTGCTCGCTCTTCTGCCCGTGAGCGGTACTGATCTTCAGCGTTGCCTTGCCTTGCTCCTTTGTCCAATCAGCATCGGCCTGCCACAATGGAGTTGGCGCAACGTCGGGCAGTGTATCACCTATCTCATACAGGCGGGTTTTGTTGCTACTAGAGCCTGCATTCAGCACAAGTATCTTCATAAAGCACTTCTTTCCCGAAAGTAGAAAGGTTGAATAAAATAGCACATGCGCACTAGTCGCGCATGTGCTATTTTATACGACATCCTGCTTAATTATGCTAGATAATGCTACTTCCAGCCTCAGTTTGCTATTATAACTCTTCCATATAGCGTAGCATCGCCGAGTAATCTTCCTCGCCATGGCCCTTGTTGAGGGCTGATGCATACATTTGCTCAGCCGCAGCTGTCGCGGGCATACAGGCCGAAACCTCGGCAGCAAGACGCATAATCAGACCGAAATCTTTACGCATTATGGCAAGTGCGAAGTAAACTACCCATAGGTCCTATGCCCACAAAACCAATGGTCTCTTTCTGCTGTGTATCATACGTGCTCACAGTATTTCTCCTTAGTGCAAATGCTCAATTTATGAGTACACGCACCTCCCGTACACTCTGTGACATAGTACTTAAGCGAACTCTTTCTACCTACTCTATTGACAGTCTTAAAGCTTGCCTCTTATACTTTAAGTGAGAAAGCAGTAGGATGGGATTTTATGATACGTGAAAATATTAAAAATCATCTATTTGGTCACTATCAAATTATATCTAAGTTAGCAGAATATCCTTTACATACCACCTATCTGGCGACTCAAAACGAGCAGATATCTCGTTCTGGTCAGATGCAATCAACTGGAGAACCAGTAGTTCTGAAAGTATGGCATAGCACACTCAATCAACAGCTATTCATACAGCATATTCATCTGCTCAGAAGGCTGCGGCATCCTCATATTGTAGCAATACTTGATGCAGGCATCGAACAAGATATGCCTTACCTTGTCAGCAGCTATGCCGCCCGCGAGTCTCTGCGCGAGCGTCTTCAGAGGCAGGCCCCATATCCACTCTCGGTTGCAGAAGCGGTGACTATTATTACGCACCTTGGACAGGCGATTGTGTATGCCCACAAGAATAACGTGTTGCACGGTGCAATCAAACCGGAAAATATCGTATTTAATGAACATAATGAAGTACAATTCACTGATTTTCGTGTTGCGCCTGATACTCACGCCGTCCCTTATAACGATATATTTACATACATGGCTCCTGAACAACTGAACGGACAGACTACGCGCAAAAGTGATCAGTTTGCCCTCGCCTGTGTTGCCTATGAACTGCTCACTGGCTGTATTCCTTTCGCTAGGGCAAACTCAGCCGAGCAACAACAGCAACTCACGAAGCCATCATTACCACTACGACAACTACAACCAACCTTACCGACCTATATTGAGCAAGCCATTCTGCGAGCGATGTCTTTACGGGCAGAATTTCGCTTTCCCAGCATCGACAAATTTGTTCAGGCCCTTCAAGCCACTCCTGATGATATACCAGAGAGTGAGGAAGCGACGAGTAGCCTATTCAACCCCGTCCAACAACTGCTATTGCGACCTCAGCCACTTGCCGCAACCACCAGTCAAGATAATACGAGCGCGCAGCAACACCTTGTACCAGTTGCCGACATTCAGCCAGAGCAAGCCATAGCTCCTGCCCCCATCGCAGTGGTTCCAGCAACAGCATTGTTGCTATCGCTGAGCCCCAAGGCTACGGCAGCACCTGTAGAAACGCACACCGCTTTAACCATACCCATGAGATACAAGAGTATGGTATCTCCCTTATTGCAGAAACCCCAAAAGAGTGTTCTGTTAGGATTAGCCTGTGTTGCCTGTATCGTTGTGCTAACGACAGCGGGAATACTTTCGTTGCTGAAAATGCACACATCCTCAACACCACAACCCAATGATGGTGCCATCAACATTCTAGTGAATACACAACCCGGAAAGCCGCACACGAGTCAAACAACGCCACCGCGCATCCAGCATTTCGCGGTCACTCCTACTATGGTTCCAACTCATGTAAAATCAAAAACGACGCAAGCCACGGGAAATGGGGTTGCAATGTTTAATGCTACCCATTTACCACCCTCTGACACGATAGACCTGACCAACGAAGGGCAGATTGATTGGGTTCAATGGGGCATGAACGGGCCCGGCAGCGTCAATCGTAAAGCGGGCGTATCATCGCAGATTGGCTCATACTCTATCATCAAAGGGGGCATGCTCAGGCCATACTCAAATAATGCCATTAACTATACATGGTCAGATGGCACACCCAACGGCAACATACAAAGCACAAACAGCGGCGTTGGTATGAGTGGCAGTGGTAACGGCTTTCAGTTAACCATTCCCGCGGCCACGACTGCACGCACATTGCGCGTATACATCGGTGTTTTACATGCCCAGGCAAATTTTACCGCCGCGCTGAGCGAGAAAAGCAGTATGATCTATTCCGATACCGCACAAAGTGATTCTAATGATATGAAAAATATTATGTATGTTATTCACTTTGAAGCATCCTCTTCAACTCAATATCTTACCATCAAGCTGATCGTGCGCTACTCATATAACGGCGGGATGGTGACACTACAAGCCGCAACGCTACAGTAAGCAAGCTTTATGCCTTTTCAATTGCGCTTGAGTTTATTATAATGACTACACGACGTGAAAAAGAAAAGGATTAAGTATGCTTCCTATTAAAATTGCGGGCCTGGGCTGGCATTTACCTGAACAACGCATCACTAATGAGGACCTAGAGTCACGGTTGGGTATTCCAGCCTCATGGATGAGCCGCGTCTCAGGCGTGCATGAACGACGTTATGCTACCCATGAAACCTCTGTGAGCATGGCTGTGGCCGCGGCACAGATGGCATTAGCCGACGCTGGACTACGCGTGCAAGACGTGGATGCTATGGTGGGTGCCTCGACCGGCCCACAGCAAACCATCCCCTGTACGGCTGCGCTGGTGCAGCACGCACTGGGTGCCCCAGAAGGTATTAGTGCCTGTTTCGATGTCAACGCGACCTGTCTGAGCTTCCTCTTTGCCTTACAAACGGTCGCACATCTTGTCGCCACTGGTGTTTATCACAATGTGCTCATTTTTAGTAGCGAACAGGTGTCCCATTCGCTCAATTTTCAAGAACGCGAAAGTGCGATACTTTTTGGTGACGCGGCGGCGGCGGCCATTATAACACGCAGTTTAGCAACTGATGCCAGCGCATATTGGCACGCTCGCTTCGCCACGTACAGCAGTGGAGCCGACTCCACACGCTTACTCGGCGGCGGCACATTGCATCATCCCAATGATCCTACCACGACACCAGAGATGAACATGTTTCATATGCGTGGTCCCGCCGTCTTCAAGCAAGCGGCAGGGCTGATTGGCCCTTTTCTCGACACATTTTTTGGTGAGCTCGACTGGGACCGCTCGCAGGTCGATGCTGTCGTACCACATCAGGCTAGCCGTCACGCCATCGAAATACTCACCTCCCGCCTGGGTTTTCAGCGTGAACAGGTGCTCTGGAACCTAGCGGAACGCGGCAATACCGTGGCCGCTTCCATTCCACTTACGCTCGCTGAAGGTGTGCATGCCGGACGCATTAAACGCGGCGATAAAGTCGTGTTGCTCGGTAGCGGTGCTGGCCTTACCCTCGGCGCAACCGCTATTACGTTCTAGCACCTTTTAAGGAAAAACAATGCGTATTTTAGTGACAGGCGGCACAGGTTTTCTCGGCCAACATCTCGTACAAGCCTTGCTCCTTGATGGGCATAGTGTGCGCTTCATGGGCAGAAACAGCACCAGCGCGAAACGCCTGCTGGCACTGGGGGCGCAACCCATCATTGCGGATTTACGTGACTACGAGGCTGTGAGCAACGCCTGCCACGACATTGATGCCGTCTATCACGTCGGCGCATTGTCGGCTCCGTGGGGAAAACGCGCCGATTTTCATGCCATCAACGTTCGCGGCACCGAATCTATCATTGCTGGTTGTCAGAGACATAGCGTTCATCGGCTCATCTATGTATCATCGCCCAGCGTTGTTTTTGATGGGCGAGACCAGCTGCTTGCCAGCGAAGCGGTTCCCTATCCGCGCCATTTCACCTCAATCTACTCGCTGACAAAAAAGCTCGGTGAAGACCGCGTCCATGCCGCTGCATCAACTGGCCTAGAAACCGTCATTCTACGCCCCAAAGCCATCTTTGGCCCCGGCGATCAAGCGTTGCTGCCACGCCTGATTGCGGCGGCCCGCCACAAACGCTTACCCCAGATCGGCGATGGGCGTAATTTGGTTGACCTGACCTACGTTGGCAATGTGGTGCATACACTCCTACTCGCGCTCAGTAGCGATAAGGCTATAGGAAACACCTACATTATCACGAACGACGAGCACATCCGGCTCTGGGAAATTATTCGCCAAGTGTTGGCACACCTTGGCCTATCTACCCACTTACGCCACGTTTCGCTACCGACAGCACTCGCAACCGCACGGCTTATGGAGATGGGTGCGGCTCTCACTGGACGCGAACCGCTCTTAACCACCTACTCGGCAACGATTCTTGCTCGCACACAGACCTATGATATCAGTGCCGCGAAACGTGACCTGGGCTATGTGCCGCTACTCACGGTAGACGCGGGCATTGAACGCACGCTCCAGGCATTGAAGGATGAGCTATGAAAAACAATCCACACATCACCATGCACCTATTAGATACTGGCTATTGTACGGCATGGGAATATCATGTCATACGTGGTGGCAGGCGGCTCCGCATTAACTGCCACTCACTGGTGGCTCTGCTACACCATCCCCAGCAGGGCTGGCTGCTATGGGATACTGGCTATGCCCCTCGTATGCTAGAAGAAACCGCCCATTGGCCATTCTCGCTCTATCGCCGCCTCACCCCGCTCTTCTTGCAGCCAGAGCTAGCGGTAGCCGCCCAACTGCCACGCTGGCAGCTGATCCCCGAAGATATACGCTATGTGCTGCTATCGCACTTTCACGCCGATCACATCGCTGGCCTGCACGATTTCCCCACGGCCCAGTTGGTAGCATCACGTGCGGCCTATAGCGATGTTGTGGCAAGACGTGGCCTCAACGCCTTGCGCCGAGGCTTCATTCCCACCCTCCTGCCCACCGATTTCAGCAAACGTGTTACGCTCATCACAACCTTCACGGGACCAACACTCCCCGTACTCGGACCCACCCATGATCTTTTTGCTGACGAATCGCTGCTGCTCGTGCCGCTTCCTGGTCACGCGCACGGGCAACTGGGCCTGCTCGTGCAGACAGAGCAGGGGCGCGTGTTGCTGGCCGCCGATTCCTGCTGGCTCACACGCTCAATCAATGAGAATCGCCTTCCGCATCCACTGACCAACTTTTTGATTGATAGTGCCAGCGACCTACGCCACACCATCCAGCAACTGCACGATTTCTCGCTGGCCTGCCCCGATGTCACACTCATACCAAGTCACTGCCCTGAAGCGTTAGAGCAGGGCATGAAGGTGTATGCATGAGCAAGCAAAACATTCCGCTGATACTGACACACTTTATGGCAGCTCGTTGGCGCTGGCGCACACTTCGTGGCAACGCTTTGGCCAGCTATCAAGAGCGGCGCGCCCAACAGATGATAGCCTACGTCGCCCAACACGCCCCATTTTACCGTGAGCACTGGTCAGGTCACGACCTGCACGACTGGCGCAACCTGCCCACCGTCGATAAACAGCTCATGATGCAGCATTTCGATACCTTCAACACCCGTGGTATCAAGCGCGACGAGGCTATGGCGATTGCCCTCAAGGCCGAGCAGAGCCGCGATTTTCGCCCAGAGTTAGCTGGCGTAACCATTGGCCTCTCCTCCGGCACGTCTGGGCATCGCGGCCTCTTTCTCGCCAATAGTCGGGAGCAAGCGGCGTGGGCAGGCACCATCCTGGCACGCACGCTGCATCACCTGCAACCGCGCCGCCTGCGTATCGCCTTCTTCCTGCGCTCGAACAGCAACCTTTATGAGCAAATCGGCGGCACGCTCCTGCAATTTCGCTACTTTGATCTCATGCTACCACTACCACAAGCCATCACGCAATTGAATGATTTGCAGCCACACATCATCGTAGGACCACCCTCGCTACTGCACTTCCTGGCCGCTGCCCGGCAACGCGGCGATCTGCACGTCCATCCAGAGCGACTCATCTCCGTAGCTGAGGTGCTTGAACAGCAGGATCGCACCGCTATCGAGGGCATATTCAACGCCCCCGTTCAGCAGATTTATCAATGTACTGAGGGACTACTAGCAATCAGTTGTGCCCAGGGCTCGTTACACATTCAGGAAGATGTCGTCGTGCTACAGTTTGAGCCGCTTTCCGCTAAACCCGATGAGCACAACAAAGACAGTGAGATGGATCAGGAGGACAAACTGGACAAGCAGGATAAGCAGCGTGTCGTGCCGATTGTCACCGATCTGTGGCGCAAAACCCAACCTATTATTCGCTACCGCCTCAACGATGTGCTTCAGCTTGAGACAAAGACGTGTCCCTGCGGCTCGCCCTTTCACGTCATTTCCAGCATTGAGGGCCGCTGCGATGATATCTGCCTGTTCGAGTCGCAAACTGGTGAGGTGCGCCCCTTCTATCCCGACACCATTCGGCGCATGATCCTGCTCGCCAGCCCCCACATTACCGATTATCAAGCCGTTCAGCAGCAACCCGGCCAACTCACCATCCGCCTGAATACGACCGCCGGGACAGCATTCGAGCAAGTAGCACAGTCAGTACGCCAGAGCGTCACTGCAACACTTCAGCAGTACGACTGCCAGCCTGCCCTCCTGAGCATCGAAGAAGGAATTGAACCGCCAGCTGTGGGATCGAAATTGCGCCGCGTGCAGCGGGTGAAGTTGTAACAACTATTCTCAAATAGCAAGATGTGCTTAGGCCGCTTTATAACGGCGTACATCCACTTGCACACCGTCAATTACAGCTGCTTCGGCAATCTGTGAAAGCCGTTTGCCTGTAGCTGCATCTACATACTCTTCACCGCATGTAGTGCAGATTTGAGCGGGCACATCACGAATCACAACAGTTGTCTCATCTCTAGTGAGCGCAACTGTTGCAGTGCCTGCCTCAGTTTCTCCATACTGACAAATAACACATTTCATAAATGTTTTCTCCTAGTCTTCATGTCAGATTCCCATTTATCAAGTGTTGGCTCAAACGTGTACTATATCATAGTGTAAAAGATTATGGTATGAAAAAGGAGCATTCATATGTCATCACAAGAAATCCCGTTACAAGGCGGCAACGTAACAGGAGCGGTGCGTGTGGGCAGCACGGTGAGGCGCGCCACTGGACCGTGGAGTCCAGCCGTACATCACCTACTCCAACACCTGCAACAGCGTGGCTTTGATGGCGCGCCACGGTTTCTTGGCATCGATGCACAGGAGCGCGAGATGCTTTCATTCATGGAAGGTGATGTAGGTCACTATCCGCTGCCGCTCTATATGTGGTCTGACACGTCTCTACAGGCTGTCGCACGCTTCTTGCGAAGCTATCATGATGCCACACAACATTTCGTGGCACCAGCCGATGCCATTTGGCAATCCGTGTATCCTGACAGCAGCAAGCACGAGGTTATTTGCCATAATGATGTCGCACCCTACAACATGGTGTATATGCATGAGCAACCACACGCACTGATCGACTTTGACTACGCAGGACCGGGACCGCGTGCGTGGGACATGGCGTACGCGGCCTATCGCTTTGTGCCTCTCATGCACACCGAGAATCAGGAGTTGCAACGCCTCGGCCTGACCGACCCCACGATACAAAAGCAGCGTCTACAGCGTTTTTGTGCCGCTTACGGTATTTCCACCCTAGAGGTGCTCGCCCTGGTTGAGCCACGCCTACAAGCACTTTGCACCACCATCATCGATTCAGCCAACGCAGGCAATGCCGCCTTCCAGAAAATGCTAGCCGAGGGACATCTCGCGTTTTATCAGCGTGAAATCGCTACGTTTCTGGAATATCGCCCATTATTAACTGCGCTGTAGGGGCGACATTCATGACGCCCTGTTGAAATGCGATTCGCTAGCGGGGGTATCCCTTGCGAGGGCGCGATGAATATCGCCCCTACGGGGGCCTGCAGCGCGCTTCGCTGCTGCTTTTATGGTTGCCATGCAGGTTGACGCCAGCCGATGCGTGCGCGCACACGCGTCGTGTCAATCTGGGGCATGTGCAGTTCGACTAGAGCCACGGTCTCTTGCACCAGTGCCTCTACCTGTAGGACGGAAGTGAGTGGCTGGCTATGAAAAATCGCTTCGAGGCGGTCGGCGAACTGCACGGGTGCAATGGGGAGTTGCGCGACGAAACGGCGTGTGCGCTTGAACTGAAAAGAAGAATAGTAGCGGCGATTAAGACCGGCCAGAACGCCCAGCAGCGACTGCGCCGTTTCCACTAGTATCTGATAGGTCCAGATTGTGGCATCACGGCTGGCGAGACGTTCTTGCAAGCCCCACAGCGGGAAAAAGCTGAGATAGTGTCGGACCATTGCCTCTGCTAAGCTGGTCGGGTAGAGTGCAAGTCGGGCCTGCCAATCCCTCACCAATTGCTCACCATGCAATGGCAGGGCGTCGAGCATTCCCGAAAGGGCCTTCTGGAGCGGGGAAGTCACATCCAACTGTTCCAAGACCGTTGCCATGTCTCGCTCCCACGCCTTGATCGTCGTGTGCCCAAACTGGCACTCGACACCACGCACCAGATAGGTTTCACCCACCTCATCCTCGCCTCGTGGCCCCATCAGCTTTCGCTCTTGCCCCTGGTTATACTCACATGCTTGCAGCAGTTCTTCCTCGGACGGCAACGTATCGTAATACACAATCATATCCAGGTCGGAATAAAAGTCACACACACCTTCGGCAGCCGAACCAGTCACAATAATAGCCCTGGCCTGCAATTGGGACGCATAGACATGCGCGTTATAAGTTGCCAGTGCCAGCAAATAGCCACTCGCCTCTACTCTTTCTTCCATATTCCCTTTTACCTCATGACCTTTGTTCCATGTGTTAGACTTTTGATAGAGACGCAATATGTACATGTTTTTAACGCGTAGAACGGGAATTCCCACCCCCTAGAACGGGGTGGGATGAAAGCGACTCACGCCGCTACACCCTACTTCCCCTGATTTTCTTCAAGGTAGCGTTTGATGGTTTCCGCAGAGACCGCGCCCGCCGTGCCAACATAATAACTGCTGGTCCAAAGATGGTCCTTTCCACACAGCTTTTTGAGATGAGGATACTTTTCCCGTAAGAAACGAGAGGTATAGCCTTTCAGCACGTTTGCTATCAGTGCAGGGCTAAAACGTGGGGGCGCACTCACACAAACGTGTATGTGGTCCTCATCCGTTTCTACGGCGAGCAAGATCAAGCCCTGACGTTCACAACATTCTGCTAGGAGCCGCTTGGTTTCTGCTTGGACTTCCCCGACTAACACGCGTCGTCGGTACTTTGGTATCCACACCAAATGATAGGCAATCGAATAGTGAGCATAGCGTGTTTTACCCACTTGCAAACTACTTTCTTTCATCGTATAATCATACCACATGAACACCGTAAAAATCTACCAACTGAATAATCTGTCTCCCATGCAAACTATACGCTTGCGTGAGGCTCAACAAGCATCGGCAGAGGTGTGGAATTTCTGTATGGAGATGCATAAGGCCGCACGATTGCAGCATGAGAAATGGCCTGGACGTGACGCGCTCCAAAAAGCGACCAAGGGGCGGTTTCAGTTGCATAGTCAATCGGTTCAGATGGTCGTACACGCCTTTCTTGCCACCATTGATACCACCCATCAACTCAAGCAGACCCATCCTCAGATGAAGATGCGTTACCCCTACAAGGAAAAGAAATTCTACCCGGTGCATTGGCCCCAACAAGCGGTCTCCAAAGAGAAAGGCCGTGTGGTGCTCCCAATGGGACGTGGGCGCCCGTCGCTGGTGTTGCCCCTTGACTTGCCACAAACAAGCCGCTCATGCACATTGGTGTGGAACAAGGGCTATGAACTGCATGTGTGTGTTGAGATCCCGCAAGCCGAAACCGCACCCGGGGGTGCTCATGCAACCGTTGACTTAGGTGAGATCCACCTGGCGGCGGTCACAACCACTACAGGGCAAGCACTGATTGTGACAGGGCGCGGTATTCGGACGCTCAAAAGACAACGCACCATGCAACTGAGAAGCATCACCAAGAAACAAGCACGATGCCAGAAGTATTCTGCACGTTGGAAGAAACTGCAAGCGGCAAAAAACAAGCAGTGCAAACGTGCTGAGAGACGTATCCGCAATCAGCGACACCAAGCCACACGCAAGGTGATAAACTTCTGCATACAGCAGGAAGTGGGAACGCTGTTCATCGGCAATCCGCACGGCGTCCGTACCCAGGAGAACGGGCGTCACCACAACCAACGTATGGCCTTGTGGGAATATGGTAAGGATATTGACTACCTCACCCACAAAAGTAAACAAGCCCACCTGTCGAGCTTCACTGGCTCCGAACGAGGAACATCGAGCCAGTGTCCTGCATGTGGGCATAAACACAAGCCAAGAAACAGGCAATGGAACTGCAAACAGTGTGGTTTCACAGGACATAGAGACCTGGTAGGCTCTGTGAACATGCATACGCTCGCCTTTGGTGAGTCAGTGAAGTTTCCTCGTTCGTTCACGTATCTACGTCCTAGTTCGCTCTAGTCAAGTAGTAGTAGGGCCGACACGCCCCGACGTTGTTTCAGTTTAGGCACAGGTCAACCACACGTTGTAGACGTGGTTCCTTTGGGAACGGGCCACACTGTTCTTTGACTGAGAAGCTTATCCCCTTCTAGGGGATGAGAGTGTCACTGAAGGACTATTTATGGTAACAAAGTTGGAGCGTTTGCAAGTATTGGAGCGACAGGTCGCCCGCTTGCAACGCCGTATTCATAGATTAGAGCAGAGCAGTGATCGCTATTCATGGGTACGTGTCGGCATCTTCTTCGGTGGGTTAGCTTTGAGTGGCCTGATCTTTTTCGCCTTCAATCGCTGGCTTGGCACCATCTTCGCGCTACTCACTATGCTAGCATTTCTGATTGTAGCACACTTTCACAACAAGGTTGAGCGTAGCCTGACAAGGCACACACAATGGCAACGCATCAAGAGCACGCATATCGCCCGTTTGCATATAGACTGGGATATGCTACCAGACGTACCCCCATCCGGTGTGTTAACCGATCATCCCTTTGAGACCGACCTGGACATCACAGGGCCACGCTCCTTGCACCAATTGCTCAATACCGCCGTCTCACGTGAGGGCGGCATGCGCCTGCGTGACTGGCTCCTGAGCCGCACACCCGACCTACCCACTATCCAACAGCGACAAGCCCTCGTGCGCGAGTTGACCACGATGACGCTCTTCCGTGATAGGTTGACACTCAATGCCCTACTCGCTCGCCGCAATATTGTACAACAGCTAGAAGGCGACCGCCTGCTGCGCTGGGTCAATCAACCGCCACCATCATCATCCTTGTTGCCACTCATCTGGGGGTCCATAGCACTCTCAGCACTCACTATCCTCTTCTTTGTGCTGAACCTGTTTCTCGCACTACCGCAAATCTGGGTGTTCACGTTAGCCTGCTCATTTATTCTCTTCTTCACCACAGCACGTTTGCGTGGCGACCTGTTTGATGATGCCAGCTACCTGCGCTACGCCTTTGCCGCTCTGGGAACGGTATTTGAATACCTTGAACAGTATCGCTACGGCTCTCATGAGCAACTCAAACAACTCTGTGCCCCCTTCTTTTCCGAGCCTGAGCAACGACCATCGGTGCTGCTCAAACGCCTCGCACGTATCGCATCCATGGCCTCGCTGGAAAGAAACGTGCTGTTGCGTGTCATAGTCAACATACTCGTGCCCTGGGAAGCCTACGGAGCACACCGCCTGCGCCAATATAAAGCGCAACTCGCACACGCTCTCCCTACCTGGCTCGACCGCTGGTTTGAGCTAGAGGCCCTCGGTGCCCTTGCCAATTTCGCCTACCTCAACCCCGCGTACACCCTGCCAGAAATCGTCGCGACGGCATTCCAAGACCCCCAAACGGGTGTTATGAATGTCGCCCCGGCGAGTCATGATAATACCCAAACAATTTTTCACGCCGAAGCCATCGGCCATCCATTGTTGGCGGACGAGAAAAAGGTTACGAACGATGTAACCTTTGCTAGATTGGGTGAAACCATCATCATTACTGGTTCCAACATGTCGGGGAAAAGCACCTTTCTGCGTACATTAGGCGTCAATCTTGTGCTGGCCTACGCGGGTGGGCCAGTCAACGCACGTTGCCTGCATACACAGGCGTTTCGCCTCTTCACCTGCATTCGTGTGAGCGACTCGGTGACAGACGGCTATTCTTACTTTTATGCTGAGGTGCGGCGGCTCAAGGCCCTGCTCACAGAGTTGGAACAAAACAAGCCCTTTCCACTGTTCTTCCTGATAGATGAGATCTTTCGCGGCACCAATAATCGCGAACGGCTGATTGGGAGTCGAGCATATATTCGAGCTCTGGCCGGTCATTTCTGTATGGGAGCCATTGCGACCCATGATTTAGAGCTGGTCGGGCTGGCCGACACTATCCCCGATATTCTCAATGCCCACTTTCGTGAAGAGGTTGTAAACGGACAAATGATCTTCGATTATAGATTGCGTTCAGGCCCAAGCCCAACTACCAATGCACTCAAAATCATGCACATGGCAGGGCTACCCGTTGATGAAAGCGATACGGTATAAATGGAACACAACGATCATGTACGCCTCATCCGCAAAGGCGTAAGCACACCCGGCAGCGTGTGGGCCGATCTCGGCTCTGGTTGGGGAGCCTTCACGCTGGCACTCGCCGACCTGCTTGGCCCCGGCGGGCGCATCTATTCCGTCGATAAAAATTCGGGCTCGCTCAGAGAGCAGGAGCAGGCTATGCGTGCGCGTTTTCCCCAAATTAACGTGCAATACATCAACGCCGACTTTACACGCCGCCTCGCCCTGCCACCTTTAGATGGCATCGTGATGGCGAACTCGCTTCACTTCATACGCAAAAAAGACGACGTACTTAAACTCGCCCACAGCTATCTGCGACCCGGCGGACACTTTGTCCTTGTCGAGTACAACGCGGACAGCGGCAACCCCTGGGTTCCCTATCCCTTCACCTATAGCATCTGGGAGAGCATGGCCCAGCGCAACCATTTCAATAACACAACCCTGTTAGAACGCTATCCGAGCCGCTTCCTGAATGGTATGTACTCGGCCCTGAGCGTACGCTAAAAACCTCGCGCTACAACGCGGTCACACGGAAATTATTCACTTCGATACTGGTGTTATTATCGAGAATCTGAATGGGGCCATGCGAGAGTTGCCGCGTTTGTGAACTGGTGGCATGGCTACTCAACTGGTCATCAACAAAAAGCACAACTTGCGCGCCTCGTATCTCAAGGCGATACGTATGCCACACATATCCTGGCTCATAGTCATGTGTGAGCATAGGGGAGTCCATCGCATCAATTGGGTCAATCGTAACATCACATTGTGGATGAATGGCATACACGTGAGAGCCAGGTTTGCGCAGGCCAATCACCTCTGCAAGATAGCCGTTCTTCCCTACTACCTTTTGCGCCCCAATGAGAAAGCCACCGTCATCTTGTGTCACACTGCTAATGCGCACGCGCACCTCAATCGCATAGTTCTGCACCGTCGGCTGATAGGGAGCAGTAATAACCTGATCTCCCTTCGCATTAATCTGTAGATTACCTCCATGTACCTCCCATCCACTTGCTCCACCTGTTACGCTGGCTCCTTGCCAGCCCGCCAGGTTTTGTGACCAATCAGCACGATAAAGCAATGTTCCAGGTGCAATCGTCGCCCGCGTCGGGTGTGGTTGGGCCGTGAGCGTGGGAGAAGTAGTTGTGGAACCCACGGCACCTGATGTGCAAGCGACAAGTGCCAGCAGTGTGCAGACGAGCATACACAACTTCAATACCCGACGCCAGATAAAAATCATCACTAATACTCCTTCTAAAAGAGAAAAGCTGAGGCAGGTATCTGTCGCAGGAGTCATCAAGAAAGAAACAAGGTAAGAAGCACAAGAATCATCGCAAGGCCATTCCTCGACAGATGCCTACCCCAGAAAACTATCCAATAGACGTTAGGAGCAGCAGTTTTTATCCTCATTAATTCAACATGGCAATGGTCTGATTGATCGTTTTGATATGGGTGAGGATTTCTTCGCGATCTTGCGCAAGAGGTGCCAGTTCGATATACTTTTTGAGGTCTTGTCGGGCGCGTCCGTAGTGTTTCAGGTGAAGATGCACAATACCGCGATCTCTGCGCTCGCTCGCCGTCTCAGGAGAGAGCATGACAAGGCGTTCACACACCGCCAACGCGTAGTGATAGTGCTCATTGTGAATATAAATATGTTTGAGATTGGACAGCATCCGAATGAGAAATTGCTTGTGGCTGATCGGCTCGAACCACTGACGATGAAACTTGATTCTTCCACCCGCAAGCTGAAAAATGCGTTCACGGCACTCCTGCTCGCTCAACAGTTCTCCATCGTGAAAAACATCGATATACAGCCTACTGTCCTGAGAAAAGCGATAGCCAACCATAAAATGCAAGGGCAGCCCAATGCCATCCATGGACAGACCAAGCCGCTTGCACACCTCCATATACAACAGTGCCAAGGTGATAGGGATGCCTGTATGATCTTCTAGCACCTTATGCAAGAAGCTATTGGCAGAATTATAATAATCTCCCTTATTACCGTGAAAGCCCTCCTGCTCAAATAACACGGTATTGACCGCCTTAATCACTGCCCATGGTGCCAGAGTGGGCGGCAGTGAAATAGGCAGATGTTCTGCCGCCAGACCGAGTAACATACCTACTCGACGTGCGAGCGCGTCAAGTTGTCCGATAGTTACCGCGATATCGAGGTCTGGATACTCAATCCGTGCAATCAAGAAGGCCGCCTGTACGAGGTCTATCACCGCATCATCACACGTAGTAAGAGCCTCAAACGCTTGTAATGCGCGTTGTTGCGCTATAGGGTCTATAGGTTGTTCTGCCATACCAGAAAAAGTTAACCACATACGACTATCAAAGTGCAAGCTACGTAGGACCCGATACCCCCCCGATACCCCCTATACCCTCCATACGCCCCAAATGCTTGCCTATACAGGGTATTTCTGCTAAAGTGAGCACCATACATATTGAGACACACTGCAAACTATCGTGGAGATATCCTTTATGGATGCTCTGCTCTCCATAAAGAAGGACACACTACATGCCAAATGCGTTAATTACGGGTATCACAGGTCAGGACGGCAGTTATTTAGCCGAATTTTTGTTGGAGAAGGGCTATCATGTCTACGGCATGTTACGCCGCTCCAGCACCTTTAATGATGAGCGCATTCATCACCTACTCGACCGCATCGAGTTGATTGATGCCGACCTGCTCGACCAGCTGTCACTCATTCAGGCCGTACGGCAATCACGGGCCGATGAGGTCTATAATCTGGCGGCGATGTCGTTTGTCACCACCTCATTTCAGCAGGCGGTCGCGACCGGAGAATACACAGCACTCAGCGTGGCACGCATGTTAGAGGCGGTCCGCCTTGCTGATTGGCCGCTTCGCTTCTATCAAGCCTCTAGCTCTGAAATGTTCGGTAAGGCCCAGACGGTCCCGCAAAACGAGCGCACGCCCTTCTATCCCCGTAGCCCTTATGGAGTTGCCAAGCTCTATGGCCACTGGCTCACCGTCAACTTCCGTGAGAGCTACAACATGTACGCCTGCTCCGGCATTCTGTTCAACCATGAATCTCCACGTCGTGGCCTGGAATTTGTCACACGCAAAATCACGCATAACGTCGCCAAGGTCAAGCTCGGTTTGCAGGATAGTTTCTCGTTGGGCAACCTTGAGGCGAGGCGCGACTGGGGTTTCGCGGGCGACTACGTGCAGGCCATGTGGCATATGTTGCAACAGGACACACCTGACGATTATGTAATAGCAACCGGCGAGACACATAGCGTGCGCGAATTTGTTAGTGCCGCCTTTGCCCGCGTTGGCATCACCGATTGGGAACGCTACGTCAAGATTAACGAGCAACTGTTCCGCCCTGCCGAGGTCGATTTGCTGCTCGGTGACGCTAGCAAAGCGCGTCAGAAATTTGCCTGGCAGCCCCACGTCACCTTTGAACAACTGGTGGGCATGATGGTAGATGCCGACATGCAACGTCTCGCTTCGCCAAGAAAGTAGCATACACCATGGAAACGTTGCAACCATCACAACTACGACAATCCCGACAGCCTGCACGTATTCTCATCACCGGAGCTTCGGGTTTTGTCGGCGGTCATCTCATAGAACAATGCCGCATACATTTTCCAGAGGCACAGCTATTTGGCCTCTATACTCCTGGCAACGAAAAAGAGCCCGTCACATGGCAGCAAAACATCATCCCCCTCTCCGTAGATATCACCCAGCCCGCCAGTGTACAGCAGGCTATTGCGCAGACACGGCCAGAGCTTGTCTTTCACCTTGCCGCGCAATCCTCGGTCGCCATCTCATGGTCAGACCCGGCAAAAACCTTACGTATCAATGCCGAGGGTGCCATCAACCTGCTAGAGGCTCTACGGCGCGATTACGCCGATACACGGGTCGTCCTGATCGGATCAGGCGAACAATATGGCATGGTCACACCGCAGCAGAACCCCATCCGCGAAGATCATCCCATGCAACCCATCAATCCCTACGCCGTCTCCAAGGTCGCACAGGACCTGTACGGCTATCAGTATTTCATGGCCTATCACCTGCCCGTATTGCGGGTACGCGCCTTCAATCAGTTTGGACCACGACAGGCAGCCCATTTTGTGCTTGCCAGCTTTGCGCGTCAAATCGCCCTCATCGAGGCCAACAAAGCCGCGCCAGAGCTAGCAACGGGCAATCTACGCGCACAACGCGACTTTTTGCCCGTACAAGATGCCGTGCGCGCCTATATCGCCATTGCCGACCGTGGCACCCCCGGCACTGCCTACAACGTCGGCTCCGGCCAAGCACACTCGATTGAAGAGATGCTCCACCTGCTACTCTCGCTCACCGACACACCCATTCGCGTCTATGAAGACCCAGCCCGTCTGCGACCCATCGATCAACCCTTGTTCGTCGCCGACACCACACGCCTGCGTCATGATACCGACTGGCAACCGAGCATTCCCCTCAAGGAAGCCTTACGCCAGACGCTCGATTATTGGCGATCTGTTGTTTAAGCATAAGAAAAGTGGCCCTTTGTGTTGCAGCTAGCCACAACACAAAGGGCCACTTTTCTTATATTTCACCTCCTACTAACTACTCTTTAATACCATTTATCATTTTTAAATCTTTAAAAAATTAACTATCTACTTTACATTCTTATTTATGCTTTCATAAGGATCCTCTTTCTTTTTACCGATTTCGACAATCTCAATAGTAGATGTTTTCTCATGCACTGTAAAAATCACGCTATACAGTGCGATCCCACCAATACGGGGCAACTCTTTTTGCTCCGCTTGCGGCCCAGGTGTAGATGCCGCGAGAGGTTTTGTACTCATAGATGTGTTCTCCTACGCAGAGACCGCACCACACGTGTTATACTACGAGTAGCGGTCTTCCGCTCAACGATAGCGCATGCACTCTTCCTGGGTCCGTGAAACTTTAGACGAGTCATGCGTTATTCTTTGCCAATTTTGTAGAGATGTCCCTATTCTTGTAGCGATGTCCCTTGTGGGCATCCTCGTACCAGGAGGGATATGTTTTAGGCCTGAGTTCCTTCGGTAGATTGCTCAGACGATTCTTCCGTCTCTTCGCCTAGGGAATTTTCGCGTTCCCGCAAGCCTTTTGCCCATTCAAGCTCGTGTTGCCACTGCTCAGCCGAATGCAATATCACATTCACAACGCGCTCCATCTCAGCTGCACCCCAGCGCGGATAGCCAGCACTCCCCTCTTGAAAGTGGGCAGCCTGCCTCAGCATATCCTCTGCCTCAGCACGTAGATGAAAGGTATGCGCCTGACAATAATTGCTATAGTGATCAATCAGGTAAAGACGCTCGGCCAAGGTAATGAAACGAAATGAGCATACCTTTTGCGCAAAGAGTTTTTGATACTCCCCCTGATTCGCGCTGGTATCTTTCATCAAAAGCTGAAAGCGCATACGTCCCGCTTCTGTAATAGCATAGGCATGCATTTGACGGTCGCTATGCCGCCCACCAGGAGCTACACTAGAGGCCGCAATCAAGCCATTTTGCTCCAGCTTTGCCAATAGGGGATATAACCTCCCTGGACTCAGCCGCGCATAAGGCCCAATCATATCATTAATAATCTTAGCAATCAGGTATCCATGCGCCGCACCATGCATCAACTGTGCCAGAATCACGAACTCGTACACGCTCACCTCCTTTCAATCATAAAGTGTAGGTCTCCGCTGTATATATCACTTTGATATATCATAGTGATATATCTCTATGCACGATCAACTTAATAAATTTATAACATGCGCAGTTAAATTTGTCAATACGTTGGCAAAAATCACCAAAAATATTGACAAATTTCGTGGTGCAAATCACCAATGCATCACCACATGAGCGAGGGTTTGCTCAACAGCAAGATTAATGAGGAGGGACCTTGATTGCTGACTTGCAAGAGGATACGGCCATCGGGACCAACATATGGCTGCATGTGTGAGACAGGGACACGGCCACCATACACTGACAGCGTATCCCATGTCCTTGTCTGCCAGTTATACAACTGCGCTTGTAACAGATTGGGTGTGGTCACACCACCTTGTTGCTTCGTATTAGTTTGAGTAGTTGCATTAGAACTGTTTAGCGCAAACTGCACCGCATTCATCTGAGCGGCAAGCGTAAACTCGAAGGTTGCACCACTACCGCCACCAATCGCATAGATATTGGGAGCGGTATAGACAACATTGCTTCCCTGCGTGCTCACCACGTGCGCAGTCAGCGTGTCAGGCAAGACGTGCGTAGAGGATGGGTCAAATGCTATCATACTCGGCACCTGCAACAAATTATCGTGTTGTCCATGGGGCATCGTACTATTGATCGTGATGTCATTGCTGCCATCCACGGGTTGATCTGCCCATGCCAGCAGAGTCGCGGCTGTGCCAGAGAGCAGTAAAGGATCACTGCCATTATTTGGATGGAATGATACCCCACCGCTCGCGGGCGTGATAATGCTTTGTTTATTGATAACCGTAGAGCGCACACACGGACCATTACAAGGCAAAAAATTATAGCCAGCCCCGCTCAATGCCTGTAAAAGAGCCATATGGCGTTGCGTCGTTGTTTGCGGCTGCTGATTTTGCAGATACGGGAAGTAGTTTGCGGGAAGATTGTTCGACAATGTCAGCTGATCTGCCTGGGTAGTATTGCCAGTAGAGGAGAAATCAGTCACCGGGGCGGCTATCTGCTTCGTTGCGCCCGCATTCAAATGTCCAATCAGCACATAGCTATGTGGCAACAAAAGAGCGACATCGCTCACTCCTGTTGACAGAGTGTTCGTGATGCTGCCAAGCACTTGCTGATTGTGAAGCGTCAACTGCGTAAGCAGCGATCCCTGGAGTTGCCGATCTTGCTCCATAACCAACGTGTGAAACGTCCACTGACCCGCGCCATTAATATCAACCCTCGTCTGGTGATTATCATAGCTCACATTCGCGTTGGGGTCGCCTAGCTGGTTGACATCAGTAAACCACTGAGCATTCGCTAACGCCTGTGCGAGACTGGGCTGGTCACTGTGTACGCTATTTATGGGAATTTGCACATGATAGTCTCCCTGATCGGGAGCATAAATGCCCATATACGTGGTAATGTGCGCTGCCGTGCCATTTTGATTGAGTTGTAACAACGAAATAGTATTGTTCAATAGAGACGCCCCGCGTTGATAGTAGGCTAAGCCGTAGGAGAGCAGCGAGAACAGCACAATCACGACCAGCATGATACGCCAGAGCCAGAACGGTTTTCTCAAGTGCCGTAGCAGCAACACCGTGAGCGGCCCTAATACCAGCACATAGCCCAGAAAGAGCAGGATTAGAGTGAAAAACGAAAACCCGATAGAGGGTTGAATCATGGCTAACAAACCACCACGAACAAGCAGTTGCCCTGGTCCAGTCGTATAGTGCGGTGCGATACCAGATATCAAAAGTTTATCGCCCAATGCACGGAGCAGCACATGCGACCACAGCGCACTCGTTCCCGACCAGTTGAGCAACGGGTCAGCCATAGGGTCGAAGGCAAGATAACTGACACCGCCGCTTCCTATCTGCTGCTGCACAAACAACGGCGTATTCCCCTGAGAAAGCACGGTCACAGGTGCCAGTGTCGTCGCTATACCTCTATTCGTGGCTACGCTAGCCTGTACACGTCCAGTACTGATGACCACTGGGGATGGCAGGGTATCAGCTATAGCCGGTTGCTCATCAGGTACGAGGTGCGTGCCAGCCGGGAAGTTCTCTACACCCTGCACCTGCACGGGTGTAAGTACCCTTGGCAAGCCCGTAAGCGTGCGTTGTGCTGCCGCACCACCAACCTCAATCAGCGCACCACCCTGATTGACCCATGTTTGTATGGCCGCGCTTTGGGCAGCATTGAGCGACTTCGTGTCAAAATTTTCAATAATCAGAGCATCCAGATTGTTCAGCAAGGCCACACTCGTAGGCAGAGTCGTGACATCCAGTGATGCCGTAATCAGCGTGTTCGCGCTGGAAGGAAACTGCGCGGCATTGAGCGGTCCCAAACCCGCGTGTTGGTCAGAGAGCACGCCCACCAGGACATCACCAACATTTAGCGCATAGGTGCGTTGCCACTGCAACGCCACCGTCTTCCCATCGTGATTCAGCAACTCCACACGCACACCCCGTGGATTAAAAGAGCCCACATTGAATGGTACAGCGATTGTCACGACCTGCTGTGCGCCACGCGGCACCACCACCGCTTGCTCAAAGCGTTGCGAAGAGACAATCACGCCCGTTGCCGCCGCACGTGGAGTGCCACTATAGGGACGCAACGAGAGCAGGCCACTAAAGTCCGGCCCGTTATTCACCATTGTCACCTGCACTGGCACCCAAAAGCCAATGCGCGCCGTGGTATCCAGCCCCACCGCCGCCGTCATCGTGATATTCTCTTTCGTATCAGACGATGCCGCATCCACATGAGAAGGGAAGAAAGAGCTTTGTGCCAAGCCGAACAGAACAAGCAGCAAACAAGTACTGATGGCTATACGAAATTTCGGCATGGCACATCCTTTATCTTTTCATCAGCAAATTACGATTAGCCTTTGTCTTCTGCTTCCTCTGCCTCTTCACCATGCTCTACAATATCACCTTCTTTGAAGAGAATGTTCTGTAGTGCAATACGCCACTTGGGTTTCTGGCGCAACAAAAATTCGAGGTCCATGCCAAAATGCTTGAACTCCTCTTGCTGCGCATTCGCCATAATTGCCCGTGCTTCACGATTTTGCTCAACCGCTAACCGCTGCTCATACCAACCAATCGCCTCGGCCTCTTCCGTCAATGAAGCAATCATACGCGCAAATGTCCGAGCCTCTGCTGAAAGCTCATTCGCTGGCTCATGATACTGATCGAATCCCATGAAATTACTCCTTTTAGTAGGGGATGCCCCTTGTGGGCATCCTTGGCCCTGATGTCTGGGGAATTTCTACTGCGAGCTCGCGCCTTCGGGCTCGCTGGATGCCCACAACGGACATCCCTACTGGTATAAATGAAATTATCTCATATATGATTGGAACATGTAAATAAGCATTCTGCTAGAAATCCTATAGTCGCAGTTCAGATATTCAGTCCCTGACAAATGAGAAAGAACTTCAGCAAGCCATAGGTACCTATTATCTTGAGGAGAACGATGCTGATACCGTAATGGAGGCATCGGAGGAGTCATTTCCAGCCAGTGATCCACCGGCATGGACGGCCAGTCATGATGATAGTGATCATATTCATACGCTCAAAGGCCCCTACTTTATCTCCGCTGCCGATGGCAGTGTGTGTGGATTATGCGTTGGCATGCGTGTACGCATGTAAGTGCAATTGAACTGTTCCTCTCCACTGTTCTATAATCTACCAGACGGCATAATTGCAATCTATCCCACCGTCGGGGTAATATTCTAGCAGTGGAGATCAGTTTATGCATAGTAGACTCTTCCAGTCGCTTACCATCGGGTCGCATGAGATGCGTAACCGTCTTATTTTTGGTAGCCACACGACCAATCTCGCCCACCAAAACGTGCTCAGTCAGCGACACGCGGACTATTACGCGGCACGAGCTGAGGGTGGCGCGGGCATGATCGTGCTAGAAGAGCATATTGTTCATCCCTCCGACCTGCCCTACGAATACGCCCTGCTCGGCTATCTGTCCGCAACACAGGCCACCATCACCAACATAGCACAGCGCATCCATGCCCATGATGCTCTGGCCATCGTGCAATTGACGCACAATGGCCAACAATCGACCAGCGACCATCATCAGCACGAGATGTGGGCACCCTCGCCTGTACCCGATGTATCCTCACGTGAGGTACCAAAGGAGATGGAGTTGGCCGACATTCGCGCCGTTGTCGCTGGCTTCGCGCAGGTTGCACACACTGTAGCCCAGGCGGGAGCCGATGGTGTCGAGCTACAAATCTCCGACCGTTCGCTGCTGCGGCAATTCCTCTCACCGCTCACCAACCAGCGTGGCGACAACTATGGTGGCTCCCTAGAGAACCGTCTGCGTATCGTCTATGAGACGCTCGAAGCGGTCAAAGCAGCACTCGGCAGCACCTCCATACTCGGCATTCGCTTTTGCGCGGACGAACTGGCTCCGTGGGCCGGTCTGACTCCAGAGCAAAGCTTGGAAATTGCCAAGCTGCTCACCGCCACCAAACAGGTTGACTATATGACGATCACGATGGGCAGCATTCTCAGCACGCACATGTTCCCGTTCCAGGCGTCAATGCATGTCGCTCCCGGCTATGCCGTGCATCTCACACAAAGCATAAAAGCGGCGGTCACTATTCCAGTCTTCGCCGCCGGACGCATCATGAACGCGACCCAGGCCGAGCACATTCTGGCCGAAGAGCAAGCCGATGGTATTGAGATGATTCGCCCTCTGATCGCAGACGCCAACCTACCACGTCTCTCACAACTGGGGATCGATGAACGTGTGCGACCATGCATCGCCTGTAACCAGGGTTGTCAGGTACGCAGCACCATGAATGTCACGATTGGTTGCAACGTCAATCCTAACGTGCTGACAGCACAACCACTACCAATCACAACGCGCCCAACACGCGGATCACAAAAGGTATGTATCGTCGGCGGCGGACCCGCGGGCATGGAAGCGGCTCGTGTTGCCGCCTCACGCGGGCGACAGGTGCTGCTCTACGAACGCGAAAACGCACTCGGCGGCACGGTAGCACTAGCGGCACGCGGGCCCGGACGCGGCGAACTACAATTGATCACCGACTATTTGCAAGCTGAGCTAGAACAACTGGGCGTCGAGGTGCATACAGGTGTTGAGATCACAGCAGCGCAACTACTCGAACAGCGACCATACGCTGTTATTATCGCCACAGGCGCACAGACCGGCACTGGCCTCTTGCCCATCCCTGGTCATGACTTGCCACATGTCACCGACATACGCCATGTACTCAGGGGCGAGCTACCTGCGGGGCAGAGGGTAATTATTATCGACGAAACGGCCTCACACGGTGTCGCATCCGCGCTCGAAATGGTAGCATCCGCAGGAAAAAGTGTTGAGGTAGTGACGGAAGATTATTATGTTGGGCGTGACCTTGTGGCAACGCATGATATCGTGCTGTTTATGCAACGTGCGCTCGCCCTCAACATCGCCTTCACACCGCATACCTCGGTTGTGCGCATCGAGTCAGGACAAGTCATCGTCAGCGACCGCTTTGCGGAAGGCGAACGCGCCATCCTTGCTGATAGCGTTGTGTTGGGAACATACGAACGGCCAGCGCAAGATCTGTACATGGTCCTCAAAGGCCGACTGCCGCGTGTGCTACGCGCTGGCGACTGCGTGACACCGCGCCGCATCGAACACGCCATCCAAGAAGGCCACCAAGCAGGATCACAGGTGTAGGGAAAGGGAATACATCATGGCAGGTCAATATCAGTATCTATTTACACCCATTCGCATCGGGCAAACGGTTATTCCTAACCGCATCGTCTTTGCCGCTCACCTAACCAATCTTTCGGAAGACAATCTACCAGGTCCACGCCTGCTCTCTTACTATACAGAGCGTGCGAAGGGCGGCAGTGGCCTAATTATTACGGAAGAGCAATCAGTACATCCCAGCGATTGGGCCTATCAAAAACTGACACATGGCTTTGACCCGCGCGTCATTCCCTGCTATCGTAAGCTCACACGTTCCGTTCACGACCACGACACGCGCATCTTCGCCCAGATCAACCATAATGGTATGCAGGCCAGCAGCATCTATTCGCGCCGCCCCGTCGTCGGCCCCTCACCTCTGCCCGACCCCATTCACCGCGAGATGTGTAAAGAGGTTGAGCCAGAGGAGATCGCGGAGATTGTGCGCGGCTATGTTCTGGTTGCGCGTCATGTGCGCGAGGGCGGCTTCGACGGTATCGAGTTGCAATCCTCACACAGCTCGCTCATGCGCCAATTCTTCTCGCCCTACTATAACCGCCGCAGCGACACCTACGGCGGCTCGCTGGAAAACCGTATGCGCTTCACTCTGGAAGTCATACAAGCCATTCGCGCCGAGATTGGGCGTGACTTTACGATGGGTATCCGTCTCTGCGGTGACGAACTGATTCCCGCTGGCCTGACACTCGATGATGTCCGCGAGATCGCCCAACGCCTTGAAGCCACCGAACAACTCGATTTCATCAATACCAGCATCGGCGAGTTCCACAACCTGTACATGGTCGAGGGTTCGATGCATACCCCTCCCGGCTATCAACTCTTCGTCTCGGCGGGCATTCGCGAAGTAGTCAAGCTACCCGTCTTCTGCACTGGTCGCATCAAGGACCCTGTACAAGCCGAACGTATCCTGCGCGAAGGCTTGGCCGATATGGTTGACGTGGTGCGTGGACAAATCTGCGATCCCACCTTCACCAATAAAGCGCATGAAGGCCGCAGCGAAGCCATTCGCCTCTGCATTTCCTGCAACCAGTATTGCATCGGGCGTATGGGCCTCAATCTCAGTCTAGGCTGTATTCAGACGCCCGCGACTGGCAACGAACAACGCTTCCCAACGCTGACGCCCATGCTCAAAACCACACCAAAGCGTCCAACACTGGTGATAGTAGGTGGTGGACCAGCAGGAATGCAGGCGGCAAAGGTAGCGGCCCAGCGAGGTTTCCGTGTCAAGCTCTATGAAAAGCAACACGAACTCGGTGGCCAGATCAACTTGCTCGTGCGCGTTCCCAACCGCGTCGAGTTTGGTGATGCATCCCGAAATTTGCAGCGCGAAATCACTGAAGCAGGCGTCGAGGTTCACTTGGATGTTGAGGTGACTGCAGAGAGTATCGAACGCGAACAAGCCGACGCCGTCATTATCGCTACTGGCTCACGTCCACAATTGCCGCCAATTCCAGGCGCGGACCTGCCCCATGTCGCTACCGTGTGGCAGATCGTTCAGGGAGAAAAAAGCGCATTGCCAGGAGAAAAAGTGCTTGTGCTCGACCAACTCGGCTTCCATCAAGCCACCAGTACAGCGGAATATCTCGCGGAAAAGGGTTGCCAAGTAGAGATTGTCACGCCCCAATTCTACGTAGGGGGCGATCTCGGTGTCACGCTCGACATCGAACTCTGGTACCGCCGTGTCCTCGCCAAGGGCATGAAGCTTACCGCGAACCATTTCATGGCCGCGCTCGGTCCCAATAGCGCAACCTTGATGAACAATTATACTGGGCAGACGCTCCAGATCGACAACCTAGCTCTAGTCGTGCTGGCAACGCCACAGGCCGCTAACGACACGCTCTATCACCAACTCGTCGGCAAAGTGCAGCACTTACAGCGCATCGGCGACTGCCTTGCCCCGCGCCGCGTCGAACACGCCATCCTCGATGGCGAGCGAGCCGCACGCGCTCTTGAGGTAGCGCATTAAGGATTTATTCTATGCATCAACGAGATGCCACTCTATCCGTTTTCCCAAGCTAGCGGCATAACGTTGGATACTAGATAGACGTGGATCCACGCCACCCGCTTCCATACGAGCAACCGCTGGCTGCGAAGTTCTCACATATTGAGCGACTCTCACCTGTGTAATGTGAGCTGCTATACGCAAAGCCGCTAGCATCTGCAAAAGTTCACGGCGCTGACGAGCCTCCTCCATTAATTGGGGAAACTGGGGGTTTCTCTCTGTCGACTCACTAATCATCTCGTCAAGAAAATCCTGTTCCATTTGTACTCTCCCTAGTCCCTTTTCTTAGCAGGACCTCGTCGTCGCCAATCCGCTAGTCTATGTTCAGCAAGCTCTATCTCACGTAGGGGGGTCTCCTGTGTTTTCTTTTGAAAACCCTCTAAAGAAAGCAATATATGTTTGAAACGCCCTTCACGGGCAAATAAGATACGATAGGTGTTTGTTTTATATGAAGCACGAACTTCGTAAATCTCAGCACGAACATGACGTGCAACCTTTACGCCATGTTCGCGAACATGCTTCATTTCTTCAAGTACTACTGCCCTATCTTCATCTGGTAATGTCATGATAAAATCTTTGACAGGACGTGCTCCATTCTCTGACTGGTAGTCACGCCACTGACGCTTGTGTTTTGGCTCTTTATCACTTACCAAGCTATCAACAAACCTCACGCTTTTTTGAATTATACCATTTTTGATATAAAAATTCAATTAGAGCAAGGAGCAACATGACGACATCGGCAAACAATGACCTATTTGAACAGATTCGAGCGAAGTGCCAACGTGAGCATTGGTATGGTGGTGATTTGCTTTCCCCCAAGAATTTGCTGGTTTTAGAGCAAGATGCTAGTCGTTTCGGCTTCTCATTTTCTCCTGCTAACGAGGTACAGTTGAGGCAGACAGAAGCAAGACTCGGTTTTGCCCTTCCTACATCATTACGAGAACTCTATTTGCATGTGGCAAACGGTGGTTTTGGTCCGGGGGCAGGACTACGTGGCGTCATAGGTGGATATAGTGACTATGACGACGATAATACTCTCGCCGCTTGCTATTTATCCTATACCCGAAATAGCTGCATTCCTTTGAGCGATGCTATTTTAGAGCACAAACAAAGCAGAAAAAAAATACATAGACTTCCCAATGCAGTATGGCCTTGCCAACTACTCTTGCTGCTTGATCTTGGCTGCACACAACAAATCTGTATTGACCCACAGGAAGCACTTTTCCTCACAGCACCTAGTGAACACGAGGATTATTATCAACTCGTGCAGCTTCCCTGGACACTGACAGAATGGCTCTGGCGCTGGATAAGGAACGAAGAACTCTTACCAATAACGGGAGAAGCTGCATAATCGCACCCTATCCCCCACCACTCTACGCAGCCGAACCAACTTTCCGTTCCTTCGGAGCAGTCTTGATTTCGGGTGCAGGCTCCAACAGCATAAACATGTTGCCGTAGGGGTCTTCAAACACGGCCTCGATACCGTAGATTTGTTTGGTGGGAGTCGTCAAAAACTTGACGCCACGTGAACATAGTTGCTCATAGGTCTTGCGACAATCATCAGTAGCAAATATCCACGGCTCACTCTGCCCAATACGTTCCAGCAGTTCTTGTGTGCGCGACGCGCCATGCAAAGCGACATCAGGTCGCGCCAGCGCAATCTGCGGCTTATGCTGCCCCTTCGCCGTCACTGTGAGCCAACGCAAGCCAGGACCATACTTGATGTCCGCCCGCTTCTCCAAGCCCAACTTTTCCGTATAAAAGCGCAGTGCCTCATCCTGATCTGGTACCAGAATGGAGATGATTGCCAAGTGTGTCATTACATTCATTTTTTCGTCACTTTTCTAGAACATCCCTTGTCAATCACCTGAGCTTTCGTGCATCGCTGATGCACAAGCTAAGCAAGGGACAAAGTGAATACAGTTATCTACATAGTTCAATCCTACAAGCTTATTCTTTTTCACGCCCTATTATTATATAGAAATTTTGTTCTAATTACAAGCATTTTTGGGGCAAAATGGACGTTTTTTCAACCAATCTCTCATCATGTGATATGATATTTTCAGAGACCATACAACGAAACGGTGGTCTCTCATTTCTTGTTCCAGTGGGGGAAATAGCCATGAGCGAAATGTGGGCCATTCTTGAGCACAGCAACACAGCACTCTCCGAGCAAAGCGGCGAGTTGCTCAGCGAAGTGCTCGATATAGCACGACGCCAGCAACTCGGCGCAACGGTGCATGCTGTATTGCTCACCAGTCAGCAAACCGAGCTTCCTGACCTCACGGTGCTTTCCGCACTGGGCGTCCAACACGTGTCTATCCTGCACCATCCAGCCTTAACCCCCTATTCCACACAGGGATATGTGGACGCGCTCTCCTGGCTCATCGAACGACACAAACCAAGCTTGATTGTCACCAGCGCGACCCCTAATGGACGTGACTGGAGCGCACGCTTGGCGGCACATCTGCGCCTACCATTCGTGCCTGCTTGCCTGGGTCTTGAGCTACAACATGACACGCTGCTTGCACTCCGCTCCATTTACGAGGGACGCGCCTACGTGCAAACCAGCACCACACTCCATGGGCGCACGGCAATAGCCACACTCGTACCAGGAGTACGCGGCACTATCGCAAAGCAGCCAGGAGCCAGTGTTCCTGCAAACAACATGGCTATTACCCATTTAGAACCAGACTTGCCCATGATGCAGCAGCGCATACGTCATATCGCATTACAGGCACCATCCGCCGACGCGGTAGAGCTAGAAGCGGCTGAGCGCATTGTCGCCGGTGGGCGCGGCGTCGGGCAGAGTGGCTTCAGCACCATTGCCAGTTTCGCGCATGAGTTAGGTGCGGCAGTGGGCGCAACTCGTGTCGCCACCGACCTCGGTTGGATTGAACATGCGCGGCAGATCGGAGCAACGGGCAAGATTGTACACCCCAAGCTGTATATCGCCTGTGGCATCTCTGGTGCGGCCCAGCATACCAGCGGCATGACCGAAGCACAAACCGTGATCGCGCTTAACCCTGACCGCAGCGCACCCATCTTCGCCTTGGCCGACCTCGGTCTGCTGGGCGATGCGAACCAGATACTACCACGTGCGGCCAAGCTACTCGAAACCGCACAAACCATGGCACAGAAGGAGTCCTGATGACCATTCGCGGCATAATCTTTGACCTGGACGGTACACTAGCCGACACACTACCCATCTGCATACAAGCATACAAGCATGCATTTGAGCAACTCTCTGGTCGCCCCTATACAGACGAAGAGGTTACAAGGTACTTCGGTGCCACCGAAGAGGGCATCTTCCAGAAAGTCTTACCCGATCAATGGCGCGAAGGTCTTCAACTCTACTACGATACCTATGCCCAACTGCAAGCCGCTTGCCCAGAGCCATTCCCCGGCATCAAACACGCGCTCAGCCTGCTTAAAGAGCGGGGAATCATGCTAGCGATTGTGACAGGGCGCGGCACCTTCAATACCCATCGCACGCTCGACTATCTAGGGATCGCGCACTTCTTCGCTATCGTTGAAGGTGGCGATGTGGATAAAGTCGTGAAAATGCACGCCATGCAGCGCATCCTCGCCACATGGGGCATCTCGCCGCAGGAAGCTGCGTATGTAGGCGATACACAGACCGACATGCAAGAAGCAATAGGGGCAGGTGTGCTGCCCATAGGTGCGCTCTGGGCCAACACCGCCACCATCTCGCTACCACCCGCTGACGGCATTCTCACCTTTGAGAGCACCGACGCATTCATCCAATGGATACAAAAGTGAGGATCCGCATGATACAGGTACGCGTGGCGACCCCTGCCGATACCAGGGCGATTGCCCATATCTATAATCAGGGCATTGCAGACCGTATAGCCACCTACGAAACGGAGCCGCGTTCGCCCGCAGACATTCAGGCATGGTTTGATGGTACACATCCCATTGTGGTTGGCGAAGAAAACTCCGAGATCATCGCCTTCGCCTCCACCTCGACGTATCGTCCACGCCCATGCTATGCTGGTATCGCTGAATTCTCAGTCTACGTCAAACGCGAAAAGCGCGGACGCGGAGCTGGACGTGTCACGCTAGAGGCACTAATAAACGAGGCAGAAAAAGCAGGCTTTTGGAAACTCCTTTCGCGTGTCTTCATCGCAAACACGGCCAGCCGCGCCCTGCTAAACTCGCTCGGCTTCCGCGAGGTCGGCATCTATTACAAACACGCCAAGCTCGATGGCATTTGGACCGATGTAGTGATAGTCGAGAAGTTGCTAGACGCCAATCTCACCTGAAAATCTGTTGCTCATCTCAGATCAATCACCCGAAACAACAGGCTTACATTGCAATTCTCTTAGAACAATGCATACAATAGAATCGTTTTCTTTCTACCATCACATATTTTTATCAGGAGAGACATAGATGAAAGCAGTACAATTCGCACAGTATGGCGAACCTGACGTGCTACAATTGCAAGAAGTCCCCGATCCCATACCGGGACCAGAGGATGTACTGATTGATGTAAAGGCCACTAGTGTCAACCGTCTTGACCTTTTTCAGCGCAATGGTAGCAGACCAGTCGGCAAACTTCCTTTCACACCAGGAATAGATGCAGTTGGTATCGTTGTCCAGGACGCCAACGGCTTCCATGCAGGTGAGCGCGTCATGACCACTCGTGCGATGGCGGCAAAAGGCGGCGGTGGCTATGCCAGCAGAATTGCCGCCCCCGCTACAACGCTCTCACGCATTCCCGCGGGCGTCAGCTTTGAAGAGGCCGTCGCTGCAGGTCTCGCCGCGTCAACCGCGTGGAATAGCTTGTTCAACCAGGGCAAGCTCCAATCAGGCGAGCGTGTATTGATCTGGGCCGGTTCCAGTGGCGTCGGCTCCATCGCTATTCAGCTTGCCAAACATGCTGGCGCATGGGTCGCCAGCACTGCCAGCACTGAGGAGCGGGTCGCGGCAGTAAGCAAGCTCGGTGCTGATCTCGTTATTAATCATCGCCAGCAAGATATCGCAAAAATATTGCAGCAGCAGGGTGGCGTCAATCTCGTGATAGAACTGGTCAGCACCACCCTACAAACCAGCCTTGATGCCTGCACCACCGATGGGCGTATTGTTCTCATTGGCAACCTCGGCGGCCAAAAAGCCACCGTAGACACACAAGCGTGGCGCTTGAAGCTTGTCACCGTGATTGGTGGTGGTGTATCAGTCGCGCTCGCCAGTGACGAGCAACAAATACTCAACCTGATCTCACAAAAGGCCATCACACCCGTCATCGCACAAACCCTTCCAGTAGCACAGGCCGCCGACGCCCATCGCCTGCTGGCATCCGGTGAACCACAAGGAAAAATCGTATTAATACACCAATAGAGAGAATCATACACAATGCAACAAATTAGCACAGAACAAATTTTATTTACGCGCGGCGTGCCCGCCATCGAAGCCCTTCCCAACAAACTCATCAGCGAATGCTTGCAAGCTGTCCTGGAGTCACCGGAAGGGAAGACTATACTCCAATACGGACATAATGGCGGCTACCTACCGCTACGCCGCCTGATCGCGGAGCAATATCATGTCTCGCCAGATGAAGTGTTGGTGGGCAACGGCTCACTCCACCTGCAAGATCTACTGTCCGCGTTCACCATCAAAAGCGGCGATGTGGTGTTTACCGAACAACCAAGCTATGACCGCGCCATCAAAACCTTTCGGCGGCGTGGCGCAAAGGTCATCGGCATTCCGCTTGAAGCCGATGGTGTAGACCTACAAGCACTGGAACAGGCTCTCACCCGCCACGTGCCAACCTTCATGTACGTTATCCCTGACTTCCAGAACCCCGCAGGGGTCACGACCTCAGCTGAGAAGCGACAGGCCTTGGTCGATCTCGCCGAGCGTTATAACTTCTGGCTTGTCGAGGATGTGCCCTATCGCACCCTACGCTACTCCGGTGAGTCCCTGCCATTGTTGCGCGACCTCAATCCGCAGCGTGTCTTCACCCTTAGCTCATACAGCAAGCTCATTAGCCCCGCTTTGCGCGTCGGCTATCTCATCGGGCCGCTTGCAATCGTCAAGCAGCTCACACGACTGACCGAAGACACCATCCTGGCACCCGTGTTGCCCACGCAAGCTGCGGTAGTCGAGTTTCACAAGCGCGGCTACTTCGTCTCGAACCTTGAGCAACTCAAGCAACTCTATGCTCCACGTCTGCACACCGTTGTCTCGGCCCTCA
>JBBPYR010000052.1:0-2704 GCA_038199755.1 Ktedonobacterales bacterium
AGCACAAACCCTCTCAATGAGAATTCGCCAACAGCATCCGTGGAGGTCGCTCTCACAGCATAGGCAACGAAAGCCTGAAGGTAGATCCCTTCCCAACTGCCGTGTCAACAGTGAGAGTGCCGCCATGCGCTGTGGCAATGCTCTTCGCCAGGTACAGGCCAAGTCCCAGACCCGTTGAGCCAGGACCCGAGCCGAAGCGAGTGAAGAGCTTTGGAAGGAGGGCAGCAGGTATGCCTGGCCCCTCGTCATGCACGGAGATTACAGCCCACTCTCCCCCATCTCGCGTTTCGGTACGCAGTAGCACATGTACGGGCAGCAGCTTTGGCGAGTGTTTTGTGGCGTTGGCGAGCAGGTTCTCCAGCGCCTGCCGAATCCGGGAGGGGTCTGCCTGTATAAGCAACTCTTCCGGTAGTTCGAGCAGTATATCTGCATCTCGTGTGCCCATAACGGCGGCTGTTTGCTTCACAATCGAAACTAGATCTACAGGCTGTAATGATAAGGTGAAGATATTCTGCCCCACCCGTGCTACATCGAGTAAGTCCTCGATCAAAGCGCGCAAGCGATCAAGTGCGCCCTTTGCTTCATTAGCATCCTTTATGTTTGCCGTGTGCCCTTCGCGCTTCGCTCTTGCGCGCATGAAGTCTATCCTGGCGTTCAGGGGCGTGAGGTAGTTGCCTAGATCATGGGCAAGCACCGTCACCACTTCTTCTGCTGATGCTCGCCTGGCCTCTTCAACGGCGTCTCGGCTTATTTTCTCGACCATCTCGGCCTGATGGGTAATCATGCCGATCCAGTGGGCAACAGCTTCCACAAAGACAAGATCATCGGGAGAGAACCGGTCCCCCGTTTTGGAGAGTGCCTGGAGCACACCTCGACGGTCTCCATTGGCGCCAAATCGTACCAGCATCATGGACTGCACATGTAGGCCTGTTCGCACACCGAGAAGAACACCGGCGTCCCTATCAGCGTGTCCGGTGGAGTACGAGTGCCCCGTTTGGAATACCTCAACCGTGCGACCCCCGTTGACCATCGGCAGGCGGTCCATACCCATATCGTGCTCCTGTCTTGCCAGGGCGGTGTTGCTGGCTCCCGCGGTGACAAGGGTATCGGTCTCAGGGATGTAGAGGAATACATCTACTTTGTCAGCGCCAAGTACTGGCGTAATGAGGTCGCATACCTGGTCTAGGGCCGACTTGACATCGGTGACCTGGATAGAAAGCAGTTGCCCTAGTATAGCCAACAATCTGTTCTGCCCGTTCTGCCACTCATCTCCACGATCCATACGGATCACATCACCGGCTTGGTTTGATGATTGGGCTTCTGTGGAATGATCCATAGTTTTTGCCGTTTCCTTTAACGTTCGTCCTCTAGAGCCTCAGAGGGCATTTGTGTCGGAGACGGAGAGAGCAAAGTCAGCTTGTGCGATACAAACGGAAGGTCCAAAGTCCGATGCTAAGTACAATCAAGCAACTTTTACGGCATTGGAGCCGATGACGGACAGGATTTTGTTTAGGCATTGGTTGAAGTGGCGGTTTTCGCATCGTCTCCTCCTCCCCACAGTTTACCTCATTTCCGAAAAAGTTGCTTGATTCTACTTAGGCAGCAAAAGCGGTATAGACTTTAGAGTTGTACTATTGTGCTCTGCTAATGGCTTCACGTTCAATGGCATTACAGTGGCATTACAGTCGCTTACTACAAGTATACTCCTTAAGAGAAATTTGGTCAACAAGAAGCGCAAGTGGCACGATAAATCTTCATATGCGCCAAATCCAACATTCAGCCCCCTTTTGCTCATTTTGTAGCCGACAAATCCAGCCCAATAGAGAATGTTGCCGCGTAACCATCTCCGCTCTTGGTTGGAGAGAGCGTCGTTTGACTTCCACCGCTCTGGTAGATATTATCAGCCGAGTTCCGTGTGTCACGCCCATTATGCTGTGAGTACGGCTGTTGCGTATAAACCTGATCGGTGAGCGTATCATCGAAGAAGAGTTGCGACGTGAACTCGTAGCTGGCTCCCGATGTGCCGCTGGTGCGTATTTTGAAGTGGATGTGGACTGCTCTCCCCCGATACCAACCGGGATAGATTGTCGTAAACTTGGCTTTGCCATTCGCGTCAGTCAACTGATAGCCGCGCAAGAACTTTTCCGTGTTACCCGAAACATCAGAATAGACGCCCAATGCATCACAGTGCCACACGTCCACTTGCGCCCCCGCCAGAGGAGTGCAAGAACCCGTGCCCACCTGAGACACCACAAACGCTAGCGCGAGTGGTTCACCCTCCGTGGTCGTGCCACTCGAAGGATCGGACCGAATATCGGAGCGGTCAAGTTTCTCGTCCACAAAGTAAGGCCCTTCGGTCATCTCAGGGCGTACCACGCAATCGGGGGCTGCTGCCACATCCGCCGTCGGTGATGCTTCAACAGGTGTAGCCGCCGAGGCAGTCGCCGCCTCAGCATTAGGCGTAATTCCAGTAGCAGCGCCCACCGCGCTCGTTGGTGCCTGCGTGGGCGCATTTGTCGCTCCCAGGGTAGCCGTGTCTGTTGGCGCTGGCGAGTTGGACTGCCCAGGCAAACAGCCAGTAAGCATCACGGCCCCCGCTGCCCCCAATAGAGCTATCACTTCCCTTCGAGTAAGAATCCGTCCTATCAAACGATCATCATTTTCCGTTTCCATAGTATTTGCCTCCAAAGCGAATTCATTTACT
>JBBPYR010000053.1:0-7813 GCA_038199755.1 Ktedonobacterales bacterium
AATTGTACAGGCAATCTATGCAACTGCTTCACAGCAAGAGTTACTTGTGCTATTACCAGATAAGAGTTGGAAGAGTATTCGTAAACAAGCGAATGATTTGGGATTAGCAAGACCGTTGCATACATCATTAGAAGTTCCCCATAGTCTTACATGGCAAGACATTCAATTTATGCAAGAGAAGGGAATAGCCCTTGACGACCCAAGCACCAAATACGAACCATTGGTGCCACCGCAGACCTCTTATTGGAGATCGACGAGGCACAAGATGTCTCGCAAGAGAAATTTAATCGTGATTTTAGACCGATGGCTGCTGTCCGAAACGCAACCACAATTTTGTATGGCACCGCTTGGACTGACAACACGCTCTTAGCGCAGCAGCGTGCTGTCAATCTGGAATTGGAGCAGCATACAGGAGAGAAACGCCACTTTGAATATGATTGGCACACACTGGCGGCCATTAATCCCGCCTATCGCACCTTCGTTGAGCAAGAGATTGCACGTCTTGGCCTAGATCATATAGCTATTCAGACGCAGTACCTATTGCGTCCCATGAGTGGTGCGGGCTACTTCTTGAATGAGCTACAGCAAACCCTCTTGCGCGGTACCCATCCGTGGGAAGCTGGCCCGCTCAGTGATTGTTGCTATATTGCTGGTATGGATGTGGCTGGTGAAGATCGCCCAGTGCCACTTGGCAACGGTAGCAGTGGGGGAGGCGGCGCAAGTGCCAACCGAAATCGCCAGCGTGACAGCACCGTCATCACCATCGGGCGCATCTCCCATAACGAACTCAACTTGCCTGTACTCGAAGTGGTGCATCATGAATGGTGGACAGGACGCTCTCATCTCGATCAATATGCCGCCACACTTGCTCTGATTGAGCAATGGGGTCTACGTTCCCTGGTGATCGATGCTACCGGACTTGGGGCTGGTCTCGCCTCGCTGCTCACCAGCCGCTTTGGGCAGGAACGTATTCTCCCTTTTACCTTCACCCGTCCTAGTAAATCTCGCCTGGCCTATCAGTTGCTTGCGCTCATCAATAGTGGTCGCCTCAAGTTCTATAGCCATGCTACCGCACCATCGGCCATCATCAATGAGTGTCAACAACAACTGCACCGAGCGCGCTATCGTATTCCCGCTCCCGACCAACTCGATTTTTACGTGCACCCATCCGAAGGCCATGACGACTTCTTGATGAGCCTGGCCTTACTCTGCGATGCTGTGGCCCTCGTCTCCGCGCCTGCCGCCTCTACACTCGTGCGTCCCGTACGCCTCTACACAGACGAAGGACGCTTTTAAGCCTACCGCTCCATCATGTAAGATTGCTGGATTGAGGCGAAATTATATCGACTTGTGAGCCTGAACATGATACAATGCCTTGCGTTGGGAAGAGGGCCAGAAGAGCCCGTAAGAGCCGCAAACAACGCACCGATAAACGATTCCCACGAGGTCGAAGGAGAGAGTGTTCATGCCACGAAAACGCAAAGGCTCGCCGCAGGATAGCATCGATAGTATTTTGCTCGCTATCAGCCGCCGCGAAGATGTAGACCCCGAAACTCTGTCACATTATCTTGCCCGCTTGGATGAGGAGTGGACCAGTGGCGCACGCGAAAAAGTGCTCCGCCTCCTCTATACAAACGATGCTCATGCTCATGCTGCCTCCGTTACCATTTTATCAGAGTTGGCGACCGAATTTGATGTGGATGAACTCGAAGATGTTGTTGCTGACCCAACGGTGAGTGATCTCGCTAAACTCTCGCTTGCCCCCGTTTTGAAAGAGCTCGGCTCAGAGATGGCAGACGAGGGCATGATTGACTATTTGAACGACCCAATTTCAGCCATGCAGCAGATGCAATTGCGCCTGCTTGAACTGGTCGGGGAAAGCGAAATGGGCATCGAATCAATTCTGGAGGATGTTACCTCTATGCCCGTTGAGCGTCGTCTCGGCTTCATCTCCTGGCTCGGTAGTAGTAACGATGCACGTGCCGCCCAACTGCTCATTCCTCTCCTCGAAAGTCAACCTGCCAAGGTCGTCACCGAGGTCATCGACGCGTTAGAGCAACTGGGACCTATCGCCTTTCAGCAAAGTATACCTGCTCTCAAACATGTGGTGGCAAACGTCTCGAATCGTACCACCAAGCAACACGCCCGCGCCGTTTTGGGCAGACTCACTATGCAGCTTGCACCGGGGACGGAAGATGCCGCAATGGAAGAGGCTCAGCAGCACGTACAACAGTTTTATGATGCGCGTGTCAGTTTCATCGATGGTGCTGGTTCTCAGCTCATTATGCTCTCTTGGAAACGCTCCGATGATTTACTCAAGGGTGTGAATGTGCTCTATCAGGACCAATGGGGCATCAAAGATTGTTACGGCATCGATGAAATGGATACCGACCGTTGGGGTACCCTGGTCGCAGAGCTTGAGCAACAGGGCTTTAGTAGTTTTCAGGTTCCCTTTGACTATGCCCGCTCCCTCGTCGCGGAAGCACGAGCCGTCAACAAACGCACTCGGCGCAAACTGCCCATTGCCTACGCAATCTGGCGGCCTCTGATCGAGGACGAAGAGAGCAACAAGAAGTCTAGCGAAACAACCATGCTTCCCCTGGCTGCCCTCGACGAAACCACGCTCGCTTTGGCGCAGCATGGGAACGAACTGTACAATTTATCTGAATTTGTTTCCTGGATGTTTGATCCACCAACGCGCATTGAACCATACATGACCCGTTATTGGTCACATTCCGACCCCCTCACCCTGCTTGCAAACGGGAAAGGTGGCAAGAAGCACAGCAAGACCAAAGCAAAAGAAAAAGAGCAAAAAGACTTGTTAGAAGCAATAGCAACCGAGGCTCTCAACGCTCTTATCGACGATAAATGGCGTGTGCTCTATGACGCACGGCTCCGGCGTCAGGCGGCACTATTCGATATGTCTGGTCGAGAACAGGAAGCGAAAATTGCCCAAGCGGTCGCTACCATCCTGAATCCCAACTCGCATATTCCTATCGAGCAGCAGGCCTTTCCACGCGCAATGATGTATATGTCAATTGAACAAGGCCCGCTGCGCATGATGGCCGAAGTTCTCAACTCAGGAAATATGAACTTGTTAGACCTATTGGATATAGGCGAATAGTTCTACAAGCATAGGAGCCAAACTCACTTGGCTCCTATGCCACCAACCTGTGCGCGTAACACCTCACGTGCCGCATATTCACCACTATGCATTGCACCTTGAATGCTGCTTGACTTCGTATACTCACCCGCCATATACAGTCCTGCAACCTCCGTGCGATTCGTCGGTAACTCATCATAGACACCCGCTGGTTGAGAAAATTGCGCGAACGGGATACGATAGATCGCCAACAACTGCCATTGGCTCAGGTCGGAATCGGGAAACCAACGCGCCATCTCTGCTAATGCTTTGCGTGCTACCAATTCATCATCCTCTGTGGGTATACCAAGAATGGTTGCTGATAGCAGGTGCTTGTGGGGTGGGGCATAGGTTGGCGCAATATTCGTGAGCAACACGGCGTTATTCACATAGGCATGTTCATCTGCATTCAGCAGTATCTTTCGTTGAGCATACAACTGCTCATTGCCCACGAAATAGAGGCAGGTCGTGCCCACAGCTTTCGTTGGCAAGGTTTGCTGCACAAAGCGTTCAGCGATCGGGCTTTCCGTCGCAATTACTACCTGCTCCGCCTCGATCTCCTCACCATCCGCCAGGCGTACACCATGTACCCTATTATCCGTGATTAACAGGTCTGTAACCCGTGCCTGCAAACGGAGCGCACCCTGTGGCAAGATGTGTGCGAGTTGTTCGGGGATACGCTGTATGCCTTCCGCGGGAATAATCGTATTCCCACTCGCCATCATCTTAAAGGTGAATTGCAACATGCGCGCACTGGTTTGTAAGCTGTGATCAAGGAAAATGCCACCATAGAATGGCCGTGCGAAGTTATCGATGAAGCCGTCATCCGCGAAACCCAGGCGGCGCAGATAGGCCTCACTCGTCTCATCATGCCCCTCCGGCTGACCTTTGCCCGAGAATATCTCGCTGGTAGAAAGGCGTGTTGTTTCAGCAACCAGCCGCAACACGCGCAGCTTGTCAGTCGTCGAGATCAATGGGTTGAGCAGACTCGCGACAATGTGCGTCGGCTCTCGCAGGGGATCCGCCACCTCATAGCGTTTCCCCTCCTTGACAATGATTGCCCCTGGGTCAAACACACGCACCTTCAATTGATCATAGTTCAGGTGCCGAGCCGCCGCCGCATAGGAGGTAAACAGCACCTGAAAACCACGATCTAGGCGGTAGCCATCCTCGTGATAATCAGTCCGCACACGTCCACCCACCATATCTGATGCCTCTAACACCAGCACCTGCTGACCCGCCTCAACCAACATCTTCGCACAGGTTAAGCCCGCTAATCCTGCACCAACAATTACAATCATGCAACACCTCAGTAGGGATGTCCCTCGTGGGCATCCTGTTCACAACACCAACGCTCAACAAGGATGTCCCTCATGGACATCTTCTTTACCATAAAGGATTGATTACCAATCCCGTAATCAACTTTGGATAAAAATAGGTTGACTTTTGTGGCATCTGATCATCAGCCTGTGCCACATCGCAGATCTGCCGCACGCGAGTCGCATTCAGCAACAACGCTACCTGCGCCTCTCCCTGTTGAACCGCCTGAAATGCCGCACTCGTATCATGTGTATAGCGCACATGCGTTCCCGCCGTCATATCCTGCGCGTTCAAACCCAGGAAGCGTTCCAGCAGCAAACGATGTGCCACCGCCACATCTAAATCATTCCACGCCTGAGAATGGCCCCGATCGTTCATCTGTGCTTTACCCTGTTCATTGAGCGTCAATAGCAATGTTTGCTCTGGCCGATAGAGCACAAATGCTGCCTGCTCTTGGTGCCCCGCGTGTAGCAAGTGTCGCTGCACCTCATCGTTTGTTGTCGCCGCTAACTCCTGCACAGTGAAGAATTGACTCAGATGTTCCTGCGTAAGCTGGCCTAATGCCTGTTCGCTCATATCGAACAACAGACGGTGCGTGGGCAATACCAGCATACCTGGGTCGTCCACATCAATCAAGGCCATCATTACGAAGTTGGCCGCGTCCGCTGGATACAGCTCCTTGCGCTGCTCTAATATCTCCTGGCGATAGGCTAATGCCGTTTCATAACGATGATGACCATCAGCGATATATAATTGACGCTGCGAAAAGAAATCTTGGATAAGAGCGATTTCTTGTAGGTCCGTAATTGCATGGAGGCGATGCTCTTCACCTGTCTCATCATCAAAGTGTACCTCGGCATCCGCCGCATAGGTACTCAGTAAGCGTCGTATGCGCCCCTGGGGATCGTCGTAGAGGCTCATAATGGGACTAAAATTGGCCGCACTCGCCCGTAACAGCTGCAAACGATCATTCTTGGCCTTCGCCAAGGTATGTTCATGACGTAGCACTACGCGCGCACTCCACGGCTCCAGGCGTACCCGCCCTAGCAGGCTGGTGCGGGTATAACGTTTGCCATCATGCATGAATGTTTGCTGATACATATAATACGCGGCTGTACTCTCCTGGCGCAAAATATCCTGAAAACGCCATTCGGCAAACGTCGCCGCCGCCCGTGTGTAGACATTGTTCAGCGTATTGTCATCCGGCTGTGTCTTGCCAAACTCTAGCCGAATCACATTGTACTGGTTGCGCGTATAATAACGCTCTTGTGCTTCTGGACTGATAATATCATATGGTGGCGTTACTACCTGCGCAATATCGCCCACCTTTTCGACCGCGTAACGAATGCCACGCAATGGTTGAACCTCTGCCATAATCTTCTATCCTATTTCTTTATCTCTCTACTGTGAAGTTGTGAACGCGAACGTCTCTGCTGCCCATTGTATCATCTTCCGTTCTGACGCGGGTCTAGTACGAAGTGTTCTGCTGGGAAACCGAAAATGTGGAAAATATGTTCTAAAAAACCTTGACAAAGCCATCCGTTCATGGTACTATTCCTTATGTCGGACAGGAACAAATGTTCGATAAATGCTCTCCCATCCCCCTATCATCCTCAACTCATCCCTCGATTAGCGGTCGGGTTGCTCTCCCGCTCTCCCCTACCCGACCGCTGTGGCGGCAGAATAAGTAAGCTTCTGAAAACTTAGCTATCTTAACCAAAACCTACCTACAAGTCCTATCTATGAGCATATATTATTGACGCACCCTGATACAAAAAGGTAGACTCCGCATATCGTGTACGCATTTCACACTACTACTTGCTGACTTTTGATAAAAATAAAGGGGTTGTATGCAAACATTGCTGGTAGATCAACTTGTTGGACATACTGTGGGCGGATATCGCGTTGAGCGATTACTAGGACAAGGCAGACTGACCGCAGTTTATCTTGCACAGCATCCGGTACAACAGAGTATGGTTGCCTTGACCACATTTATCGTTCCTGAGCGTTTTTCACGTGAGGCGTACACCCGCTTCATGATTCGTTTTACGAGAGAAGCACAAGCTCTTACCGTCCTCAATCATAAGCAACTGCTTCCTGTTTATGCCTATGGCGAAGAGTATGGATATCCCTATCTTGTAACACCATACATGATGCATGGTTCCTTGGCCGACCAGCTAAAACAGGGTGGTCGTTTCACACCAGCGTATGTGCTTGAGGTAGTAGAGCAGGTTGCTCTCGGCTTAGATTATGCTCACTCTAAGGGCATTATTCATGGTACCCTCAAACCCTCGAATATTTTGTTGAACCAAGAAGGCAAAATGCTGGTGGCTGGCTTCGGTCTCACCCACATGCTCCAATTGCAGGGAGTCGAGCAGAGCAACCATTCCTTTGCCCATCTGCTGAGCATTGCCGATACATTTCTCGGACCACCGGAATATATGGCTCCCGAAATTGTCCAGGGACGCTCTATTGACATTCGCTCCGATATTTACGCACTGGGTTGTATCGTTTTCGAGTTGTTGCATGGCGAGCCACCTTTTACAGGTACCAGCGCGCTTGAGATCGCTTTGCAGCATGTGCAACAGCCATTGCCTTCGCTGCACGCTTTGCAACCTGACATTCCTATCGCGCTAGAACTGGTCATTAATCACGCCTTAGCGCGTGATCCTGTGCAACGTTTCCAGCACGCCAGTGAGTTTGTCGAAACCTTCGCGCATGTCTGCAAAGGTATCAACTCCATGCCGTCTTCCGCGACAGGCAAACGTCCACTGGTGAAGCCCTTCCTGGATACCTCGAAGCGGGCTGCTGTACACCACGATATCTCGCTGGATGCCTTAACAGATAATAACATTCCCGATGACTCTACGAGTTGGCAATTGATGCCACCGATTGTCACCAACAAATCGCAGGCATTATCACCAAATCAACAGAGTGGCATGAATGCGCAAGTGCCCATGACGCCAAAGCCAACTGCTATGAATGCTACTGGCCCCTGGCAGCTTGTGCCGCCTATCATTACCGGAAAGTTGGAGGCGGTCTCACCCCCAACACCTTTGGTGCGCTTCACCGATGGTGCTCTGCCAGCTGCCCCCAGGACTACAGCGCAGCAGAGGCCAAATGAGCCACGTTATCCTGCGACTATGGCGCCATCTGCTCCTGTCCAGCCCGCCTCGTCTTTCCAACCCGTTCAACCAGGGCAGCCAGGGGGACAGCAGGGCCAACGTGGAAGCGATGCCTCTTCAACATGGTGGGCGCATGTTGACCCAGCCGCAAAATCTGACTCGCTGCGCCTTCCTGCCGTCGGCCCGGCCTTTGCTCGTCAGGCAGCACCGCAACCTGCTCGCCCGC
>JBBPYR010000054.1:0-22520 GCA_038199755.1 Ktedonobacterales bacterium
CACCCCCTTTTTGGGCGTTTGCCCCACCCCACGGGCGACCCAAGGGTCCCAGCCCCTCATCCGCATCCTCTCCCGCCCCTACTGAAATGAGCCTTCCCGTCACCTCATCCATTCTTAACTTCATGTCTATGGGGCGCGCTAAAGCTGGCCCCTACGGGGATGGGCATGGATAATCTCGCACTTGACAGTTTGTTGTGGAGAGGCATACCATACGGCATAGAAAACAAATTTAGAAAAGGTGGGATGGTTTTTACGTGTCTATACAGCAAACGCAGCAAACACATCATTTGATTACGCTTTTGATCTCTTGTCCCGATCAACCCGGCATCGTCGCCGCTGTTTCGCGCTTCATTTATGATAATCACGGTAATATTGTACAATCCGATCAGTACTCTACCAATCATAGCGAGGGTATGTTTTTTATGCGTGTCAGCTTTACAGAAGAGAGTTTTACGCTGACAGCGAACGAGCTACAAACGCAGTTTCAGCCTATCGCTGACGCATTTCATATGAATTGGGAGGTGCATTACACACAGCAGCGCAAACGCGGGGCGATATTTGTTTCTAAATTTGATCATTGTTTGACCGACCTGTTGTGGCGTTGGAAAAGCGGCGAATTGGCAATGGATATCGTCGCGATTATCAGCAACCACCCCGATCTGCAAGAGTTGGCCGAGATGTATCATCTGCCCTATCATCATTTTCCCGTGCGCAAGGAGTCTCGTGCCAGCGACCAGCAGCGTGTGCTCTCGTTTCTGGAAGGCAGCAGGGTGGATTTTCTGATACTCGCACGCTACATGCAAATTCTGGAGCCATTCTTCGTGGATGCGTATCACCATCAGATCATCAATATACACCACAGCTTCTTGCCCGCATTTGTGGGAGCCAATCCTTATGAACGGGCCTTCGAGCGAGGGGTGAAGCTGATCGGGGCAACCGCGCACTATGTGACGGCTAGCCTGGACGAAGGACCCATTATCGCCCAGGATGTCATTCACTGCAATCATCGCGATAGCACCGAAGACCTGATTCGCAAGGGTCGAGATGTCGAACGCCGTGTGCTTGCCGAGGCGGTACGCCTGCACACAGAGGATCGCGTACTGGTCTATGGCAACAAAACTATTGTCTTTGAATAAAGACATTCAAGGAGAAAAAACGTATGTCACAGCAGCAGGACCGGAAAGCAGAGATTGAGCAGAAGTTGGCGCGGCTGCGTGAGCTCATGATTAGCCGCTCAGTGGAGGCGGTGCTCTTGACCACCATCCCTAATACGGCCTGGATTACGGCGGGGGCGTCGCTATATGTTGGTGAGGGTACCGATAGTGCCGCCTCATCAGTGCTGGTCACGATGGATAAAGCCTATGTAGTCAGCGATGGCGTCGAGACACCACGTCTGCGCCAGGAAGAGGGACTGGAAGCGTTTGGCTTCGAGTTTGTGATCGAGCCATGGTATGCCAAAGGCGCGTTTGTGGCGGCACAGGTCAAAGAAAAGCCCATGGGACAGGATACAGCGGGAAACAATGTCGATATGAGTGTAGAGCTACGCCACCTGCGTTCTGTGTTTGAACCGGAAGAGGCCAAGCGCTTTCGTCGCGTCAGCGCGATCACGGCAGAGATTATGGACGAGGTGATCCGCTCCGTACGCCCAGGCATGACGGAACACGAGATATCGGGTCGACTCGCCCTAGCCAGTCGTCAACGCGGCGGCAATGCCGTTGTCAACTTGATCGCTAGCGACGAGCGTATTTACCAGTATCGCCATCCCTTGCCGACCAGCAAAACCGTTGACCGCTACGTGATGCTTGTGCTGTGTTTACGTCTTGATGGATTGATATCTGCGATCACCCGCCTGACTCACTTTGGCCCCTTGCCGGACGAACTACGCGCTAAAGCGCTGGCCGTTGCCGAGGTAGATGCGCGACTCATACTCGGCACCCGTGTGGGACGTTCGCTGGGAGAGATGTTTCAGCTTGCCAAACAAGCGTATCAAGATGTGGGTTATCCAGAGGCAATCGAGGAACACCATCAGGGTGGCACGATTGCCTATCAAGCGCGTGAAATCATCGCCAACCCTGGCGACGACACGCCCATCGAGCAGAACGAAGCCTTTGCCTGGAATCCCTCTGTGCGCGGCGTCAAGTCCGAGGACACCATTTTGCTGGGAGCGAACGGGCCAGAGGTCGTTACCGTCGTCAAAGGGTGGCCGACCTGGACCATTACCGTCGCAGGGCAAACAATAGAACGACCCGCCATCCTCGAACAGTAGGGATGTCCCTCGTGGGCATCCTGCGCGGGAAAGAGGCACCATCATGTTTGAACATCATACAGAGCAGATTAATGGCATTCGTCTGCATTATGTGAGCAGCGGGACACAGGGAACGGGGCCACTAATACTCTTTTTACACGGTTTTCCTGAGTTCTGGTATGCCTGGAAAGAGCAACTGAGCGAGTTTGGGCGCGACCACTTGGCAGTTGCGCTGGATATGCGTGGCTATAATCTTTCGGATAAGCCACAGGGTGTTGAGCAGTATCGCATGCAACTGCTCTTAGAGGACATTCGTCAACTGATTGCGCACTTGGGAGCAGAACGCTGCATTCTGGTTGGGCACGATTGGGGCGGTGCCGTGGCCTGGGCCTTCGGCATATTTTTACCGCAGCTGCTTGAGAAGCTGATCATTATTAACTCGCCGCACCCGGTCGTTTTTCAGCGCGAGTTGCGCGAGAATCCGGCGCAGCAGCAGGCAAGCCAGTATATGCTCACCTTCCGCAGTCCAGATGCCGAACAGCGCATAGGCAACAATAGCCCCGCTGGTCTGGTGGAAGGCTCGTCGCTGGCAAGCATACTCAGCCCGGAAGACCTGGAAATGTATCAGCAGGCATGGGCACAACCCGGAGCCCTAACCGCCGGACTGAACTACTATCGTGCCTCTCGACTTGGCCCTGAGACCGCCGAGGCAGGGCAGAAGTTACCGCCAATTAATCAGTTGCCCGTGATTACTGTGCCCACGCTAGTCATCTGGGGCGAGCAGGATAAGGCTCTCTTGACTGGCAATTTGCAAGGGCTAGATCAATACGTCGCCAACCTGACGATCAAGCCCATACCCGACGGTTCGCACTGGGTCATTCATGAGCAACCCGCGCTGGTCAATTCGTACATTCGCGATTTCATAGCATAGGATAACGAAGGAAGGAAGGAATGCCAATGCAGGCTTCAGAAACACCGACCGTGCCACAATTACAGGGCTTCGCCGAGTTTGTACAAACGGTCATGCAAGACTGGAAGGTACAGGGGCTGGGTGTCGCCATTGTGAAAGATGCTTCCGTCATCTTTTCACAGGGTTTTGGCAAGCGCAATGTCGCGGAAAACCTGGATGTCACCCCCAACACGCTTTTCGCCATTGGCTCCTGTACCAAAGCGTTTACGACCACGGCCCTTGGTATCCTGGTCGATGAGGGCAAACTCGACTGGGATGCGCCCATTAAAACCTACCTACCCACATTTAAGCTCCAGGATGAGTTTGCAACGCAGCGCATGACAGCCCGTGATCTTGTTTGTCATCGTTCGGGGCTACCACGGCATGACCTGATGTGGTATGGCAGCACGCGCACACAAAAAGAACTGTTTGACCGTCTTCAGTATCTTGAGCCAAGTAAAGATTTTCGTACCACGTGGCAGTACCAGAACCTCATGTATATGACGGCGGGGTACCTGATTGAGGTACTTTCGGGTCAGAGCTGGGAAGCGTTCGTGCAACAACGTATTCTGACACCCCTTGGTATGCAACAATGCAACTTTTCGGCCACAACTTCACAACAGGCGGCTGACTTCTCGCTTCCCTATAAAGAAGTAAAGGATGAGGTGCAGCTGAGCGACTTCTACAATGAAGCAGCCTTTGCCGCTATTGCACCAGCCGGAGCTATTAACGCCAGCGTGACTGATATGAGCAAGTGGGTCTTGATGCATCTGAACAAGGGCAAGCATGAGAACGGGGAGAGCGAGGGAGGCAGCACTGTCCAGATCGTCTCGGAGACACAGCTCGTACAGATGCACGCGCCACAAATGGTGATAGCAGACCCACGCAGGCATAAAGAGTTCGCGAATTCGAGCTATGGCCTCGGCTGGTTCATTCATAGCTATCGTGGTCATGTCATGGTGGAACATGGTGGCAATATCGATGGCTTTAGCGCGCTCACCATGCTCTTCCCAGACGAAAACATTGGCATGGTGGTGCTTTCTAACATGAACGGCACTCCTGTCCCCAACATTCTTTGTTATAATATCGCTGACCGTTTGCTAGAAATGGAACCAGTCAACTGGAATGAACAGGTCAAACAAGAGATCGCTGATGTGAAAGCGGCAATGGAGCAGAACAAAGAGAAGAGCACGGCTGATCGTATCGCTAATACCCATCCCTCGCACCAACTTGATGCTTACACTGGCGATTTCGAGCAGCCCGGCTACGGAACATTGCATGTGGAAAAACAAGATGATGCCTTGAGCATTCGCTACAACGATTTCTCTTTCACGTTAAGCCACTACCATTACGACGTTTTTGAGGCTTACATCGAACGCTTCGATCTCCATATGAAAATATTGTTCGGTGGCAATCTCAAAGGTGACATAGATACTGTGGCTATTCCATTTGAGCCGACGGTTAAGGAGATCATTTTCAAGCGTGTCGCCAGCCAACATATGAGCGAGAGAGCTTTCCTTGAACCGTTCGTGGGTACCTATGAATTTTCAGGCATCAGCATCGTCGTTTCCCTACGTGGCGAAAAGACGCTCTTCTTGACCGTCCCAGGCCAACCAGACTATGAATTACAGCCATATAAGGGTACAGCGTTCCACTTCAAAGGGCTATCCGGTTTTAGCGTCGAATTTAAGCGAGACGAAGGCGGAGCCGTGCAAGAAGCTGTCCTGACACAACCATATAGTACAGTTACCGCCAAAAGACAATAACGCGACTGCTCCACAGTTTCCATGAGCATATTCATGCGTATAGCAGAATTATATATATGAGTATGTTCATCCTTGTCACATAAAAATATGGATACTTTTACAGTTGAAATACTCGGCAGTAGTATGTTACTATTGTAGGCGGTGGTAATGGTTTCCAAGATATGTAAGAGGAGCATTCATGAGCGATACAGTTCTGCACCCCTCAATGCTAGAACCCCGCGGCATTGAACTTAGCCAGAAAGAACGTACCCAGTTAGACACAGTTATTGATCTACTTATACCGTCAGACGACGATTTTCCATCCCCATCAAGTCTTCGTTTAGCCGACGAGTTCTTGTATCACCTCGTTCCTCGCAATGGAAATAGGGCAACACTGGTGTTGAATGAGAAGCGACTGCGCATCGTCCTCGATGACCTCAATACGTTAGCAAATGGTGATTTTTGCTGTGTAAGCACAGAGCAACAACACCAGACACTCAAAGTCCTAGAGCAACGTGATCCTGCTCTTTTCCAGGGAATATGGTCACTAGCAAATCACTGTTATTACACGTTGTTGGCAATGGCGCGACGTAGGCACAGACAAGCACCACGCTCACGCATGCACTAATGCTTTTATTTCTTCACCCACCACTGTAGCTAGAGCAGTTCATTGAGCACCCACAGAGAGAAGAGGTGCAACGATAGCACCTCTCATGCCTTGTTTATGAATGGTATCTTATCATGGAGATTAACGAAATAAGCAGGGCACCCGCAAGGGGATGCCCTGCTGTGTTATGCTTGTAGGGCCTAAAGATGGGTGTGGAGCACACTGGGCGATACATTTTTCACGTCCGTAGCCCCATAGGCCGCAAGGTCATTTTGACCGTCTACCGTGCTAAAAAAGCTAATGAAGGACAGGGCTAAGCCTGTGGCGGTATGATTGCTATATAGATGAATCATACTCCAAAAGGGATAGGTGCCATTGATGACGGTGCTGGTACCAGCTGCTACACCATTGAGGGCGACCGTTTGCGCGCCATAGGTTGGCACAGCCCCTAACGCCACATAGGTCAACGAGCCAGAGGTTGCCAGCAATTTTTTCATTACCACATCGGTCGTATCAGGCCAGAACGCAGGAGATGCCACCGTCTGTTTTTTCTGCATGACATAGTGTTCAAAGGTGGTGCGAATGGTCGAGCCTTGCGTACGACTGATAATCACAATAGGCTCATCTGTACCGCCAAGTTGCGACCAGTTGGTAATAGTTCCACTATAAATACCCTGTAGTTGCGCTGTGGTTAACTGCGTCACATTGGTATCGCTATTGACTACCAGCGCATATGTCTGGACAGCGAGCTGATAATCAACCAGACCTGGGTGTGTCGTCGAGGGAATATCAGAATAAGCAAGATCGCTGGCACCACTCGCCACGGCATTCAGGCTGGCAAGGCTGCCATCAGCATTAACAGTCATCGTGACGCTATTGGTTGAACACTGGGTGCTATAGTCAGATTGCACCTGCTGCATGACAGGGCTAAATTCGCTTGTGCCATCCATCGAGATCGTACCATCGGTGCAGGCAAAGGGCGGCACGGACGGGCTGGTCGGTATGGGTGTGGGAGCAGGGCTGGCACCCACACTAGGTTTGGGCGTCGGCTGACTGGCAGTCGTGGCTGTGCTGATCGGCGTTTTTGGTGCGCTGGCTGCCAGCGTTGCCGTGGCGGAAGTAGGCACGGTTGATGCCGCGACCTGCGTGCTTGTCTGGGCAGGATGGACACTATTGATGCCTGGCTTTTCAGTGGGGAAGAAGAAGGACGAGAGCAGCGCACCCAATAATCCTAGCACCAGCAAGACAACCACCACGAGCGGCAACAGCTTTTTCAAACGGGCGGCGGGCGTTACTGTCGGCCTTCCTGCCATCTCTGCTAGCCCTGGTAGCCCTGCGTCTCCCGCAGGTGCTGCTACAATTGCTGCCTTCGCTTGCTCCCCACCTTCGCGCTCTTCTAATAACGGCTCTATTCGCTGTGCTGGCTCTGGGTCAAGCAGAGAGGGAAGGGCTGCTAGCTTTTTGGTGACAAGCGGTTTCGCTGGAGCTTTGCTTTGCAAATACGCCGAGGCAGTAGCGGGCACGACACCATTTTCTGCACTTGCGGTTTCGCCATCCGGGTATTCTGTGGCAACATCCTGAGCGATGGGCGACCACTCAGGCGGCTCTGATGACCAGAACAGCGCGGTGCGTTGACGCTCGTCTTCTTGCTCCTGTAAAAAATCCTTTTGGCGTATCATCGTCTTCTCGGAATCAGATTCTTCAGGGAAAGGCGGCAGTTCAATAGTCCGACGAGCTGGCTGAGTTGGTAGTGCGGGCGGCGTGGGCGGCGTTGACGGCACGTGCGGAAAATCTTCCTGTGGGATAGTGCTATCCTCTTGTGCTGGAAGTGGCAACCCAGCGTGCGATGCGCTAAACACGGCATACGGCGGCACAGGCGTCTGCCGTTCTGCAATCGCCGAGGAGGATGGCGCGACAGAGAGCGGCACAGGCGTGTGGGGATTATCCATCAGGGAATGCGTTCCCAGTGTCACACGTGGCGGGGCAGTGCGTGCGACAGGCGAGGCGACAGGTGCCCTGGTCACAGCCTCCAGGTAGGCAGCACTCAACTCCTCGACTGAGGTGAAGCGATCATCAATGCGCTTTTGCAGAGCGATGCCGAGTACGGCGTCGACGGTGTCAGAAATGCTCGGCACGAGCGAACGGGCGGGCGGCGGTTGCTGGCGCACATGCTTTAACAACACCTCCACCGGCGTTTGCCCCACAAATGGTGGCGAACCCGTCAGCACGCGAAAGAGCACAGCACCAAGCGCATAGATATCACTGCCACGCTTCACGATGCCCAGCGATTGCTCCGGCGAAATGTATTCAGCCGAGCCCCAACCAATGCGGGTTAACGACTGCTGGCTATCATCATAGCTGCGTGCAATACCAAAGTCGGCCAGGAGCATACGTCCATCGCTGGCAATAAACACGTTTGAGGGCTTGATATTGCCATGCACCACTTCATGTTCATGGGCATACTGCACAGCACTGCATAACTGCTGAATAATGGGCAATGCCTGCAACGCCGAAAAACGTCCACCAACGCGCCGTAGCAACTCATCCAGCGTGCCCGTCTTCACAAACGGCGTCACCATGTACAGCAATCCCTCGCCCTCGCCATATTCAAGAAAGGGCAAGATATTAGGATGCTCAAATAAGCCTATTTTCTCGGCCTCGGTCATGAAATACTCGCGGAAAGACTCGCGCTGAGCATAGCCAGAACGAAATATCTTTACAGCTACTTGATGGCCCGCATTCCCCGCATCTCCACCGTATTCACTTCCTTCGTCCATACGCCGGGCACGATAGACATCGGCAACTCCACCTTTACTAATACATTCCAATAACAAATAATCGCTCAGTACAGCGCCTTCTAAATCAGACATACAGCACTCCATTGTCACAGTACATACTATTATGATATGAGCAGCGGTTTCTTTTTTAGCAAGGGATGAATAGCATAACGCCACTGCACGCTCAAAAACATATCCGAATACATCGAACTAAACGGCATGTGCTATCTTTTTCGGAGAAACGGTACTGTTGGGGGATAGACAATTGCAGAACGTTGAGATTTCACTCCATTCTGGCAAATAAAGGAGTTTTAAGAGCACTTTCAAAATTCGTCTGTTTTCCCCTTGACAACAATACGATATATCGTTATAATTAAAACAACGATAACGATATATCGTATTGTTATACGAGTTACGATAAAGAAAGGTACATAACACATGTTTCAAGGATTTGAAAGACGCTTAGCGTATGGAATGCAGGGGGAAAATAGCAGAGGCTGGACGCCACCCTGGTTACAAAATGAACAAGAGTGGGGCGGCAGAGGCCCACGTCACGGGCGCGGTCAGGGAGGATGGGGTCGCCACTTCGGTCCTGGCCCACAGGGGCGCGAGTTCCGAGGTCCCTTTGAACAAGGCCCCCAACACCAGCACGGTCACGGTCCTAGCCATTTCGGACCACGCGGTCCGTGGTTCTTCGGTATGAGACGCCGTGGACCATTCGGCCCTGGCGGTCCCTTCGGGCCACAAGGACCTTTTGGACCACAAAATCCCTTCGAGCAAGAGGGTCCCGTTGGGCCACAAGGTCCAGGTCGTGGTCGTCGCTTCTTTGGGCGAGGCGACATGAAGTTCGCATTGCTCAACCTCTTACAGGAGCGGCCAATGCATGGCTATGAGATGATGAAAGCCCTCGAAGAGAAATCTGGTGGCTTTTACGCTCCTAGTGCGGGTTCTGTATACCCCACGCTGCAGATGCTGGAGGATCGCGGACTGATCACCGGCAATGAGGTTGAGGGCAAAAAGGTCTATACCATTACCGACACGGGCCGGGCCGCTCTGAGCGAGCGACAAGGGGCCGAGGGGCAAGGCGAAGAGTTCTCTGGCCCACCCTGGGCGCGAGGACCACACGGCAAACATCATGGCGGACCACGCGGCAACTTCCCCGAGATGCAGGCACTGAGGAGTGAAGCGGGTGAGGTAGCTCGCCTCTTCGCCATCGCTGGTCGCCAGTCGATCAACAATGCACAGCAGCTGACTCAGCTTCGTAGCATCATCGAGCGCACTCGCAAAGAGCTGTCGGACCTGATCTTTAGCACCAACACACCGAGTACACCGGCTCCAGAGGCGCAAACCGATCAGCCCAAAACAGAACAGGCCTAAGTAGCACAAGAGCTGCAAAGCATAAGCACAAGAGGGGCAGGCGAATGACCATTCGCCTGCCCCTCTTGTGCTTATGCCTTCAAAGCAAGAATGAGCACTATCGTCAGGATGTGGAGCAGTTGATCGAGCCAGATTGGGCCGATGACTTTGTAGCGGGCCTTCAACGTATCCACAATATAGTGTGACACCAGGAGAATAACGATAGCCAACAGAGAGGGAGAGGGACGAGCGAACAAAATAAAGGTGGCGGTATAGGTGGCGCAATGATAAAAGTTCACTTCCCAACTTTTCCCTTTTTCCATGCTCATCCAGGTGCTTTGAAAGGCGAAGTCACCCACGAAATGGCAGGCAAGCCAGATCAAGAGTGTCTGCACGGGAATATCTATGAGCATGATAGCTTCCCCCTTATACGCTTTTTCATAGTGTAGCAGAGAGAGAAAAAGGTAGCAATGGCGTAGTTAGCACCCAATATGTGAATTATTTCACAGGAAGGATAGGCGAGCCACGCCAGGGAGTGGTCGTTATGGTGCGCAACACTAACAGGGCGGCAATGAGCGTCCAGAAAAGAAAGGACAGGTCTTGCTCTAAAAAGGCGCTATCGACCTGTCCTTGCACCAATACCGCCACCATAGCCGCACCCACGCCAATGACCATCCAGCGAACTTGCCCCTGTTCGTAAGCGGTGAACGATTGCACACGCGCAAGCACGCACAAGAACAGCCACCAGAAGAGGGCGATTACCGTGACAAATGCCAGTAGCCCAAACACGCCGATGCTGACCCAGATGTGCAAAAAGATGTTGTGCGGATGGGACAGGTTTGGCTCATCGCGCAAGCCCGTATCTGGCAAAAGGTGCGGTGGATAATTCACAATCCAGTAATGATAGGCATGGGCATCGCAGATCGTATTCTTGCTATAATAGCAGAGCCAATTATCCATGCCCACACCAAACCAGGGATAGGCACGAATCATATTCCACGCGCTTTCCCACAGGTACAAGCGTCGTTGCAATGTACTCACGCCATGTTGATTGGTATGACCGGCAAAAATGTAGTCGAAGATCTGCGGGAAAGCCACCGCCAGTAGCACAAAGACCACGATGACCGCAAGAGCACCGATAAGGAGCACCTTGCGACTACGAATGATAAAGCCAAATGTAGCCAGTATTGAGACAGCAATCGCAATCCACGCCCCATGCGATTGACTCAAGTAGAGCGCGCTAAAGAGCGGTATGCATACGAGAGCGGCAATGAGCCGCCGCCGCCAGGACGTATTCACCAGCAGCCAGGCAAAGCCGATGGGCAGCGTGTAATCCAGCAATAGACCAATGCTATTAGCACTGCCATAGACTGTGTGAACGCGACGAATGCCATCCGCCTCAAGTGGCAGTGATTTTTTGAAAAACACATATTGCACAATGGCAAAGAGCGCGATCAGCAATGCTGTTCCCACCAATGCATAGAGCAGACGTTTCACATCTGAGCGCGTATTGAGATAAAAGAGTGCCAGCACCAGATACACGAGGGGGCCAAGCACCTCCTCACGAAAAGCACGCAGTGCCGTTGCGCGATTATAGGCAACGACAATCGAGATGACAGCCATAACCAAAAACAACAACGAGGGAATGAGAAATGGACCAATGCGCGCGCGAAATTCTGTCCAGGAAAGTTTATATGCCCAATTGCTTCGCTGCACAAGTACCTGTAGGAGCGTGACGACAACACAGGTCCACAACGTCACCTCGACGAGGCTAAAATCGGCCTTATAATGCCCAATACTGAGGACTTCTTTTTGGAACTGCGGCAGATAATACGGCAAAGACAAGGGCAAGAGGGCAATAGCAAAAGGCATGCGATACCAGCAGAGCAAGGCAAAAATGAGCAAAAATGGTAGCGAAAACAACGGATTGTGCTGAGACAAAAAATTGAGGTGAATAGTAAGATTGGGATTAGCAACGATATAGTAGAGCAGCATAGAAAGAATGAAACCGCCCTCGATAAGACGGTCGCGCCAGAATGGGGAGAAGTTGCTCAAGACACCTTTACCACCAACAGGAGGATGTGATGCTGGTGGTGCGTTTGTGGCAGCATAATCTTTTGTCTGCTGCAAGATCACTGTGTCTTGTGACGACAGCGGAGTGTTCTGCCTATCCATAAAAAACACCTGCTTCAACACATACCAATGTGCATGTTTATTTGTATCAGTAGTTTCAAGGAGGTTCATCCTGAACGAGTATAGCAGAAACGCGCAAACAAAGTCTACAGATGAGACCATAGGGTGATGCAACAGTCAAAGGCCACCAATCTGTTTGCAAATTTTGCAAACAGATTGGTGGCCTTTGACTTAATTATTTATCTGCTCAACTCACTGACGAACTGCTGAAAGACGTGCATATGATGGTCGATATCTGACTGCGTGTGCTGCACCGATACCGTCCACTGATCGTCCAGTCCGGGTGGGAAGAGAATGCCGCGATTGACCAGGAACAGCCAGTAAGCATAGGAGAGGTCCATATCAATCTCCCACCAGGCGCGATAATTGTGGGCGCGTTCGTGACGGAACATGGCGCAACCCTTCGCGCCAATCTGAGAGACGTGCATAGGCATGTCAAATTCTTCGATGGTCGCGCTATAGCCCTTTGCCAGTTGCGACGAGAGATCATTAGCATGGGCATGGGCCTCTTGGGTGAAGATTTGCGTGAGCGTGACCAGACCTGCACGCATCGACATCGGGTTGCCGTTGAAGGTTCCCAGATGCAACACCTCGCCCGTAGCGATGAGGTTCATGATGTCTTTACGCCCACCAAAGGCACCAATGGGCATGCCACCGCCGATAGACTTGGCCAGACAGATGAGGTCAGGTTCGACGGGATAGAGTTCGGAAATGCCACCGGGGGCAACGGTGACGCCTGTTTTCACCTCATCGAAAATGAGCAGGACATCATGCTTGCGTGTGATGTCACGCACTCTCTGCAAGTAGCCCTCGTCGGGCAGCATGATGCCGACATTCATCAGCACAGCCTCGGTAATGACCGCCGCCATCTCGCCTTCATGTTCGCTAAGAATGCGCTCAAGAGCTTCGGGATTATTATAGGGAGCAATCACCACGTTTGACTTGACATCCGCGGGAATGCCCTTGGACGCGGGCACGGTATTGGGATGCTCTGGTGAGCCTGCCGCTGCACGAGAGGGCTTAGTGCTCATCATCACCGTGTCGTGGTGCCCGTGATAGGAGCCTTCAATCTTGACAACCTTGTCACGGCCCGTAAACGCACGTGCCAAGCGCACTGCTTCCATAGTTGCTTCCGTACCAGAGTTTGAGAAGCGCACCTGCTCAATGGGAGCAAAGCGGCGCACCAATTCCTCGGCCAGAAATACTACATCGGGACCCGGCAACGAGAAGAGCAACCCTTTGCCTGCTTGATCCCGTAGGGCCTCGACCAGCAATGGATGTGCGTGTCCCACCAGTAGGCTACCGAAGCCAAGGTGGAAATCGACATACTCATTGCCATCATAGTCCCAGATATGGCTGCCCTCGCCACGACTAATAAAAAGAGGATAGGGAGGGACAGCCTGAAACGAACTGGCGACCCCTAGTGGGAGTGAAGCCATGCCCCGCTCATGAATTTCATGGGAGCGTGGTGTGCGCTTCCTGAATGTTGCGTCTTCACGCTTAATAATCTCTTGAATGAGTTGCGGACTCACTTGTATTGGTTCCCGCAGCATAAACAGTCCTTTCTGGAGGGAATGGCACAGGGAAAACGATATTGGTAACATAGATAATGGGTGACCACCTTATTATGTGTAGTATACCTGACAAATATGAAAATAGCAAATCTAACGCTCTATTTTTGCGAATAATTTATAAATTAAAGCATTGCAATACGAATTTCGTATTCACAGTCCCATAAAAAGCAGAGGGCGCTAGAAACAACTGGTTTCTCGCGCCCTCTGCTTTTTATGGGACTGTATTTTAGGAATGACTGGTGAGTATCTCGGGTTTAGACGATGTAGTAGGACGAGCACTCTGTGGTGTGCCTGGTTTCCGTGTCAAGCGAATGAACAAGAAACCAGCAATCAGCAAGTAGACGACATAGAATGTGCCTTGCAAGATTGTGGGAGATTGAGCGTAGCCCACGAATGAGTGGAGAAGATCGCCAAGCGTGCTATCCTCGCTCAAAATGTGTGCGGTGTTCCATAACGGCGTCAAGCCAAAGGTAATCCAACCGAGTTCTTGCATGTTCTGAATGGCGTCGGCCAGCAAACCGGCGGCAAAGAAGAGTAGCACCATGCCCATTACGCGGAAGAAGATACGATAGTCAAGTTTATAGCCCAGGCGATAAATCAGGAAGCAGAGTCCAATCGAGACCAGCAAGCCCAAGCCACCACCGATGAGCAACAAGAAAGCGTTCGTCTGGAAGGCAAAAGCCAGCGTGAAGATGGCTGTCTCTATCCCCTCACGGCCAACCGTGCTGAACGCCAGCAAGCCAAGCGCGAAACCAGAACTGGCAACACTTGCTTTAGCGACAAAATCTTTCTTCATAGAGCGGCTATGGCGTTGCATCCAAAATGTCATCGTCGTTAATAGCACAACCGCCACAAGATAGGTTATCGTCTCAAAAATGGTCTGGAACGTGGAGCCAACAAAATCATGGATCGTAATATACAGAGCAATACCGCCCAAAAGAGAGCCAAGAATAGCCAGTCCAACGCCAATCCATATTGCTCGCGCCTGGTGTGTCAGGCCCAATTGACGCAATGCTGCGAAGAGCAGGCTCACAATCAGGCTAGCCTCTAACCCTTCTCGTAAAAAGAGAACAAACGCTGCAATCATCAAAAGCACACTTTCTAATGCTGCTACAGATACACCCCGTAGAGCTAATCCCCATTAATCTAGTCAGATATTAGCACACCCTAATATCCGATGTCAAGAGTAGGAATTAGAAAAAGGACCTTTCACACGCATTCTTGAGAGAAACTTGAGAAATTTTCACCACCATGTCACCAGCATAGCCCTGATGTACACTAGCGTGTCACCCATATCTTGCTAGCTGCCGCTCTATGAATACATACGTCAGTCCCATTAACATTCAGCTTGACGTGCTCTTGTTGTGCCTCTGTTTCTTTACCCTCTATAGAGAGCATCGTCAAATGGGTGTCGGGAGTTAAGCCTTTTTCATGCAAGTAGAGAATAAGGGCTTCCTCGTCCTCAACGACTTCAGAAATACAAAGAATGGTTGCGCTCTCGCTCTGTGTGAGCGTGGAGAGGCGTACGGCCTGATGATCTTTCAAATAGTTGCGGGCATTTGGCACCTGTCCCGGAATAGGATTACCATGGGGGCAGGTGGTAGGATTTTTGAGATTGGCAATGACGCCAGCTTCTACCGCACCGGAGATAAAGTGCTCCAGGCGACCAGCTTCCTCGTGAACCTGGTGCCATTGCATACCGAGCATATCGGCCAGAAAGCGTTCCGTCAGGCGATGCCGCCGCAACACCGATTCAGCGGCAGTATTGCCAGCTTCGGTGAGCGTGACCTGTCGCTTGTTGTCCATCTCTATATAGCCATCACGTAGTAGCCGCTTTAACATCTCCGTAACGGAGGGAGGAGCGACACGAAACTTTTCAGCGAGGCGTGCGCCTATCACGACCTCATCTTCCATACTCATGTTATAGATGGTCTCTAAATATTCTTCTACCGTTGCGCTGAGAGAATCATCAGTCTTCATCTTGCCTAGTCCTGTTCTTCCGCTTGTTGCTTCTGAAGCAACTGTATCATGCACACTGCACACCGTCAAGTTGCCAAATATACATGCTCTTCGATTTTACGACTCTCTATAGTAGGAAAAGAAAGGAGAGATGTATCTATGCTAAATGCACCAGTGCATGACTTCATTCCACATCCTGCTAACGCACGTGTGGAGCAAACCAGAAAGAGGTCAGAAACATCGCGAACTCGTTCTGGCGTCTATAAAAATGCCGTTTTGCTTATCTGTACTGTGTTTCTCTTACTAGGCTCGTTCTTAGCTTCTAATCAACAATTTTTTGCCCAGGCCGCAAATCCTGGAGCGGGCAACGCTTGTACATGGTACACCGTCCATTACGGAGATACCCTGGGTTCCATTTCTGGGCGTTATCGGGCAAATGTTTATACGTTGGCACGTGTCAATTATATCGCGAACATTAACCTGATCTTCGTCGGGCAACGCCTGTGTATTCCTTATCATGCCAGCGGCGGAGGCGGCTCAGCAGGTGGGGGCGTTTCAGGAGTGGCATATAACGGGGTTGTACGCTGGTACTCATACGGGTCTTTACAGTGGTCTTCTCGTGGCCAGGTCTCTGCCATGCTACGACAAGTCGCGGCGCGCTATGGTCTGCCATACAATCTCTTGTATGCCATCGCCTGGCAAGAAAGTGGCTGGACGCAACATGTGATAGCTCGCGATGGAGGGATTGGTGTGATGCAACTCATGCCATATACCGCCATGGGCATTAATGCGGGAACAGGCGTCCGACGCGACCCGTACAAGCTGTGGGATAACTTAAACCTGGGCGCGATCTATCTTCGCTGGCTCTGGAATAGCTTCCACGGCAACCTCGCGCAGGTGATTAGTGCCTATAACGAGGGTGGCTGGGCGGTAACACACCGTGGCATTTTCAACTGGGGCTATGTGAATAACGTTATGTATCTCATGCGTGTTTTGCGATGATGCGAAAATTTTCTTCATAGTATACTTGACACAATGTTTGGCACCCTCTATACTCTCTATAAGACAACTTCATAGTCAAAGCAACGAACAGGAAAAGTACATAATCTCGCAAGGTGGCAGAGAGTCGGCGTTGGTGGAAGCCGACACCAGTGCGATTATGGAATGGGCCTGCAAGCTAAAGAGCGAACATGTTTCTGCAAGCAAACAAGTGGCAGAAGCATCAGTAGGACTCTTTCGGAACGTCCCCCGTTACTGAGGACAGGATATATCTCACTCGCTTCATCTTTTGTTTCGCGTTTCGCAAGCAGAAGGACGGGAAAAGAGCGTATTCGGCAAGATGGGATGATCTGCATAGACACACCGTAGTGTAGACTATGCGCATTATCTGAATGAGGGTGGCACCACGAAAGCTTCGCGCTTCTCGTCCCTTGCAAGGGGATGAGAAGCGCTTTTTATTGTCTTTTCCCCTTTTCCTTGAGCATTTCAGCAAGAACTCTGTTTATGGAAGGATTACGCTTATGTCTGTCGACATCAATGCAACAACACAAGCCAAAACTATGGGCACCCCTGCTGTGCCTACCAAAAAGCGCGTCTTCTCTGGCATCCAGCCCACGGGCAATCTTCACCTAGGCAATTACCTGGGTGCGTTGCGCAACTGGGTTGAGACTCAGGCTGACTATGATAACATCTTCTGCATCGTTGATCTGCATGCAATTACTCTGCCCATTTCACGCAAAGAACTGCATGAGAGCATCCGTCGTCTGGCGGCACTGTACATCGCCTGTGGGCTCAACCCTGATGTGAGCAAAATCTTTGTGCAGTCACACGTTCACGAGCATGCCGAGATGAGCTGGATCGCTGAATGCTTTACGCCGATGGGCTGGCTGAACCGCATGACACAATTCAAGACCAAGGCGGGCGAGAACCCCGATTCCGTCAGCACGGGTCTCTTCTGCTATCCCGCTTTGATGGCCTGTGACATCCTGCTCTACCAGACGCATTATGTTCCGGTGGGAGATGACCAGCGACAGCACATCGAATTCACGCGTGATCTAGCGCAACGCTTCAATGCACACTATAAGCAGCGCGTTTTCACCATACCAGAGGGGCAGATTCGCCAAGTGGGAGCACGCATTATGTCGCTGGAAGACCCAACGAAGAAGATGAGTAAAAGCGACCCCAATCCAGCCTCGCGCATCAATCTGCTCGATGATGCCAAAACCATCAAGCAGAAAATCGCACGCGCCACGACGGATTCGGAACGCCTGATCGTTTTTGACGAGAACCGCCCTGGTATTACCAACCTGCTCACCATCTATCAGACGCTGACGGGACAGTCACAGCAGGAAATTGAAGCGGCATTTGCGGGCAAGGGCTATGGCGATTTCAAGGCCGCGCTGACTGACCAACTGGTGGCAACGCTATCGCCTATGCAGCAACGCTATCACGAGTTGACCAGCGATATGGGCGAACTGGAAAACACGCTGAAAAAAGGGGCTGATGCTGTACGCCCACTCGCAACGGCGACCTTGAACCGCGTCAAGGATGTCATCGGATTGGGTTAGTGTAGACGCTCTCTGGGCATCCTTCACGGATGCCCAGAGAGAGAAGAGAGGAAGAAGTATGTATTATCCCACGCTTGAACAGGTCAAACGGCTGAGTGAAACGGAAGCGAAAGACGACCAGACGGTGGGTGGGGCAGGTCGCCCCTTGCTCCCACTCTACACCGACATTCTCGCCGACATGGAGACTCCTGTTTCGGCCTATTGCAAAACGGCACAGCGGCCCTACAGCTTTCTGTTGGAGAGTGTGAGCGGCGGTGAGCAGGTGGCACGGTACTCTTTTATCGGCATTGATCCCTACATAGTGATGATTCACCGTGGCGAAACCGCGCTGGTGCATACCATGGCGCATGGTGAAAACAGTGAGCAAGGGCCAACACGGACAAGCAGCGAAGAGATTCCCTGCCATGATCCGCTCGCGTTCATCGAGGCAGAGCTAGGGCAATATCGCCTTGTGACTGCGAATAGCAAAGAACAGGACGCGCTACCCACATTTCACGGTGGGGCAGTTGGCTACCTCTCCTATGAATCGGCGTCACGCTTTGAGCGGCTGCCTGTGCCCAAGAAGGATACACTCAAGCTCCCACTCGCCATCTTTAGCTTTACAGAAACCGTGCTGGTGTTCGATCATGTCAAGCATCGTGTGCGCGTCGTCACCCATCTGCACTTGGATGCACCCGATATCGAGGCTGAATATCAACGCGGCATGGCCATTATAGACGATGTGAAGCAGCGGCTCCGTCAACCAATCCAGTTGCCGCACGAAGCAGAGCCGCTAGATGACGCCGCCGCCCTCCAGATTACCTCAAACCGTACACAAGCAGAATTTGAGGATATGGTGCGCCGCTCGGTCGAATATATCAAGGCGGGTGATGCCTTTCAGGTGGTGCCCTCACAACGCCTGAGCAGGCATGTAAACGCGGCACCGTTCACCGTCTATCGTGCGTTGCGTGCCATCAATCCCTCGCCCTACATGTTCTTCCTAGATCTGGAAGACTTCTATATTGTTGGTGCCTCGCCCGAACTGCAAGTGCGCTACGAAGACAACGAAATCACCATCCGTCCGATTGCCGGGACGCGCCCACGCGGTAGCGACCGCCTGCACGATGAACAACTCGCGGACGAACTCAAGGCCGACCCCAAAGAGCGAGCCGAGCATGTCATGCTGATCGACCTTGCGCGCAACGATGTGGGACGGGTGAGTGTGCCCGGCAGCGTCAAGGTGGACGAGTTTATGGAGATCGAACGCTACTCGCATGTGATGCACCTCGTCTCCAACATCACGGGCCAACTGCGTGAGGGTGTCACATCCTACGATGCACAGCGGGCGGGCTTTCCTGCGGGCACGGTTTCGGGTGCGCCCAAGATTCGCGCCATGGAGATTATCAGCGAACTAGAGCAAGAGCAACGGGGCGTCTACGCCGGTGCCATTGGCTATTTTAGCCATTCAGGCAACCAGCAAACCGCCATCGCCCTACGGACGATGGTCATCAAAGATGGTCGCGCCTATATTCAAGCGGGTTGCGGCGTCGTAGCCGACTCTGACCCCAGCAGCGAATATCAAGAGAGCTGGAACAAGGCCAGAGCACTGTTAAGGGCATTGGACGAGGCCGAACTACTCGCGTATGAACAGTACGAACGGCAGAAGCAAGAACAAACAGCAAGAGAGGAACACAGCCATGCTTCTCTTAGTCGATAACTATGATAGCTTTACCTATAACCTATATCAATACCTGGCCGAGCTTGGTGCGGATACCGTCGTGCGTCGCAACGATGAGATCACCCTCGATGAGATCGAGAGCATGCAACCGCAGCAGATCGTGATTTCGCCTGGGCCGTGTACACCCAACGAGGCGGGAATTTCGTGCGCGGTGATCGCCACCTTTGGCGCACGCATTCCGACATTGGGCGTCTGCTTGGGCCATCAGGCGGTGGGGCAGGTGTATGGTGGGCGCGTCATTCGCGCCCCTGAACCGATGCATGGCAAAACATCGCTCATGCATCATCAAGGGCAAGGCGTGTTCCACGATCTGCCACGGCCATTTGAAGCCAATCGCTATCATAGCCTCATCGTCGAGCGGGCCAGCCTTCCGCAGGAACTGGAGATTACCGCGGAAACCGATGATGGACTCATCATGGGTCTACGACATCGTACGCACCCCGTCGAGGGCGTGCAGTTTCACCCGGAGTCGATCATGACACCGGTGGGCAAAGACCTGTTACGCAATTTTCTCAATCGGTAGCGAGTAGCGCGCATTCAAAGGAGACGAACAATGATTCGAGAAGCTATTATTCACGTGGCGGCAGGAGCAACGCTCAGCGAAGAAGAAGCGGCGTCAGTGATGGAAGAAATCATGACCGGAGTTGCAACGCCATCCCAGATGGGAGCCTTCCTCACCGCGCTGCGCCTGCGCCCCGGCGGAGAAACCGTCGCAGAGATCGCGGGTCTGGCACGTGTCATGCGCGAAAAAGCGGTGCGTGTCCACCTTGATGATGGTCGCGAAGAACATGACAGCCACGCGCTGGATACCTGTGGCACAGGTGGCGATGGAGCTGGCACCTTTAACGTTTCCACGGGGGCAGGCATTATCAGCGCGGCGGCTGGTGCGGCCATCGCCAAGCATGGCAACCGCTCCGCAACGAGCAAGTGTGGTAGTGCCGATGTGCTTGAAGCCCTGGGTGCGCGTATTGATCTAGGACCGGAACAGGTGGCACGGTGTGTTCATGAGGTGGGTTTCGGCTTCATGTACGCACCCGCCTATCATCCCGCCATGAAATATGTCGGGCCAACACGCCGCGAGATCGGAATTCGCACCGTCTTCAACATCCTGGGGCCACTCACCAATCCTGCGCGCACACGCTATCAGGTGCTGGGTGTTGCCGATGGCTCGCTGTTACGCAAAATGGGTGAGGTGCTGCTCCACCTCGGCTGCCGCCATGCCTTGATCGTGCATGGTGAGGATGGCATCGACGAATGTTCGCTGAGCGCACCAACGCGCATTTGTGAAGTACGCAGTGGGCAAGAGCTACACGAGTACACCATCACGCCCGAAGAGGTAGGGCTGACGCGCATTAGCGACCGCCAGGCCATCCAGGGCGGCGACCCGGTGCATAACGCACACATGCTGACAGAACTCTTAGGAAGTTACGTCGCGTCACCAGCAACCGATATGCTCTGCTTGAACGCCGGAGCCGCCTTGCTTGCCAACGAACAGGTTGCGTCATTGGCAGATGGCATTAAGCTGGCACGGGCAACGCTACGCGAGGGCAAGGCAAAGCAGAAGCTCGCTGATGTCATTGCTTGCTCACAAGCATAGAGGTGGAACATTATGTTTCTTGACCGCATCGTCGCACAAACACGCAGCGACCTGGAACAGCTCAAACGCGAACATCCTCTTGAGGAGATACAACGCTTAGCCTTCGCACAGCCAAGCCCACGTGACCTACTGGAGGCATTCAAGTCACGCTTCCGCATCGGGATGATTGCGGAAGTCAAACGCGCATCTCCTTCTAAAGGCTTGCTTGCACCACAGCTTGACCCGGTCGCCATCGCTCGCACCTATGAGCAAAACGGCGCGTCAGCCATCTCAGTATTGACCGAGCCGCATTTCTTCCTCGGTGCGCCCGAGTATCTCACAGCGATTAAGCATACGGTGAGCTTGCCAGTGTTATGCAAAGATTTCATCGTAGACGAATATCAGGTCTATCAAGCGCGATCATGGGGGACAGATGCTATTCTGCTGATCTGCGCTATCCTGGACGATGAGCAGCTACGGCACCTGTTGCATGTAGCCCATGATATGAGAATGCGTTGCTTGGTAGAGGTCCATAGCCGTGAAGAGGCACAGCGGGCGGTTGACGCGGGCGCGATAATCATCGGTGTCAATAGTCGCGATCTCGCCACCTTCCAGATGAACCCCTATTTGCTACGCGAGTTGCGGCAAATCATACCCGCCGATAGAGTCGTCATCGCCGAGAGTGGCATACACAGTGCAGCCGATGCCCGCCGCTTGGCACGCTATGACGTGCGTGGCATGCTGGTCGGCGAATCGCTCGTCGTCTCATCCGATGTCGCACGTCAAATGCACATGCTGCTCGACGCGGCTAATGCAAGCACACAGGTCAAGATTTGTGGGCTACGTGAGGCAGAGCATATCAACGCGGCAGTACGGGCAGGCGCGGACATGCTCGGTTTCATCTTCTATGAGCCGAGTCATCGCTACATTCAGCCACAGCAAGTACGCCCCACACTCGCGGCCAGTAGTGACTATAGCACACCATCCGCAGGACAGAGAAAGCCCGATCTGGTGGGAGTGTTCGTCAACAAGGATGCCCGTTTCATCAATGATGTCATCGAGCAGGCGGGTCTCCATTTTGTACAGCTACACGGAACCGAGCCGCCAGAGCTGGCGTATCAGATCAAACGTCCAGTTATCAAGGCACTGCACCTACAGGGGAAAGAAGATCTACCCAAGGTGCAAGCGTATCAGCATAGCTCATGGCGCCTGCTGCTAGACACACCAACTCCCGCCTGGGGAGGTGTCGGTGCCA
>JBBPYR010000055.1:0-22087 GCA_038199755.1 Ktedonobacterales bacterium
AGTTCTTCTTTAGCGTTGTTCAAGGCGTTTGATGCGTGCGATCAGCCGAATACGTGCGATGAGGTGGCGGGTGTCAAACGGTTTTACGACATAATCGTCTGTTCCCGCCTCAAAACCAGCCACCTTGTCTTGCAGTGTAGCAAGAGAAGTCAACAAAATAATAGGCAGACGCATCAAATAGGGTTTGCTACGAATATAGCGACAGAGCTCCAAACCATTCTCTCCGCCAGTCAGCACAACTTCACAGATCACCACATCCGGCAAAGAGGTTTCAAGGAAATGCCTTGCCTCGGCCACAGATCCAACCCAACGCATGGCGAAGTCACGGTGCAATGCTTGTTGCATCCTGGCGTAGGCATGAAGATCACTATCAACAAAGAGAATATTTAACCTTCTCACGATCTCTGATTCACACTACTTGCGCTAGTCCCGCTCCGCTTGCGTCTGTACTAAATAATCGGTACGACGTTGACGTTCTGCAGGTGTTAAGCGTAACACTTTTTCAATAGCTGCGTTCAGTGCCATTGGCTTGAACGGTTTAGTAAGATATTCGTCTGCCCCTGAAAGAAAGCCTGTCATCTGATCTTCTTCACGTGTCAACGCACTTAGAATAATCAAAGGAGTATCGGCGGTACGACTGTCACCACGCAAGCAACGCACTACTTGATGCCCGTCCATGCGCGGCATTTTGACATCAATAATGACGCAGTCTGGATGGTCAGAGTAAACACGCTCCAATCCTTGCACACCGTCGTATGCAACGATCACATTGTACTCACCCTGAAGATTGACCGCATATTTAATAAGTTCCACAATAGTTGGGTTGTCATCGATAACCAATACCGTTTTTATGCTATTTCCGCTACTCATAGGTTCCTCTCACAAAGTACCGTTATATGTACTGGTTACAGGCTTTTGAGGCAAAACTACTGCGACTCTCGCATTGTAACACAGTTCTGATCTACTGCCAAATTACATATGCCACAGAATTATATTATCGGAAGTTTTTCCCTTTTCAGTAGGGATGTCCCTTGTGGGCATTCTCGTCTCCCTTGTGGGCATCCAAAGAACCTCTTCCTATTTCCACAGTACAACATGTGGCAAAATCATACATAGAAATATGCTACAATAGAGAGAAGGCCTGTTCGAGACACCATAGAAGGAAACGTTAGATGCTTGACCGTTATTCGCGCCAAACGTTATTCGCACCCCTCGGCAAAGCAGGGCAGGAACGTTTGCGCTCTTCATCAGTGACTATTATCGGCTGCGGAGCATTAGGAACTGCATTCGCCAACAATCTTTGCCGTGCAGGTGTTGGTCGTCTGGTTATCGCGGATCGTGACTATATTGAGCTAAACAACTTGCAGCGACAAATTCTTTTTGATGAAGACGATGTCACACGCCATGTCCCGAAAGCAGTAGCCGCGATTGAGCGTCTGCGCCGCGTCAATAGCGATGTGCATCTGGAAGCTCTGGTTGAGGATATTAACGCTGACGGCATCGAGTCGCTTGTGCGCGAGACGGATCTCGTTCTTGATGCCACCGATAATTTCGAGACACGCTATCTCCTCAATGATGTCTGTATCAAATATGATCGCCCATGGATTTATAGCGGTGTGATCGCCTCATATGGTGTCACCATGAACATTTTGCCGGGTGATACGCCCTGCCTACGCTGTGTCTTTCCAGAGATGCCACTCCCCGGAACCACGCCCACCTGTGACACAGCGGGCGTGCTCAACGGCATTGTGGCAGCCATCACGGGTATCGCCTCCACTGAGGCATTGAAGATATTGCTACACAGTGAGAAGGTCAGCCGCGACATGGTGTGGCTGGATGTCTGGGAGAATACATCTGAGCGGATCGCGTTGCCGCGCCAAGCGGATTGTCCCGCCTGTGGACAACACCACTACGAGTTTCTCGACTCATTGGCAGGCACAGGCAGCACCAGCCTTTGTGGACGCAACGCCGTACAGGTACGAGGTGGCGTCAGCGGTAGGGGCGAGGGCAACAGTAGCAAGATTGATTATGCAGCTCTCGCGGAGCGGTTGCAGCCCATCGGTAAGGTTAGTTATAACGAGTACCTCTTGCGTTTTGTCGTCGATGGCTATGAGCTCACCGTTTTTCCCGATGCGCGCGCCATTATTAAGGGCACCGATGACGAGCAACTCGCCCGCTCACTCTACGCCCGCTATATCGGCGCGTAGGGGCGAGATTGATCGCGCCCCCCGTACCCGTTGGCGAATCGCATCCCAAACAGGTACGGGGCGTGCTTCGCTGCTGCCAACGATGACTGGTCCCGACATCTTGCGAGAGCCATCCGACCTTGCTATAATAGCCACGGTTAGCTGTAGCCCTCATATGTGTTATCGTTGGAAAGGTAAGGCGTAGGACACCAGGCCACATATCCTTCCCCACGTACTATTCTCTCTAAGGGAGCTTTTAAATGAATGAATATATTCTTGTGTGCGTCGCTTGGCCCTATGCGAAGAGTCCAACCCATGTAGGGCAGATCGTCGGTGCCTATCTGCCAGCGGATACGTTCGCACGCTATCAGCGTATGGCAGGAAATCACGTGCTTATGGTTTCCGGCAGCGATGAGCACGGCACTCCAATTCTTGTCGATGCTGAGCGACTGGGTATCTCGCCACGCGAATTTGTCGCTAACTATCATCAACAAATTTGTAAGGTTTGGGAACGCCTCGGCATATCATGGGACCTTTTTACCGAGACAGGCACGGAAAATCACTACCGTATCACCCAGGATTTTTTCCTCAAGCTGCACGAAAAAGGCTATATTTTCAAGGATACAATGCAATCCCCCTACTGCCCCACTGACCACCGTTTCTTGCCCGACCGCTACATTGAAGGAACCTGTCCCAACTGTAGCTATCCCTCGGCACGCGGCGACCAGTGTGATAATTGTGGGCATACGCTCGATCCGGTTGATCTTATCAATCCCATATGCCGCTTGTGCGGCAGCAAAGACAGCAAGCTAGAGATACGTCCAACCGAGCATTTCTTCCTCGACCTCCCCAAACTACAGCCACCCTTGCAGGAATGGCTCTCCCAAGAAAAAGATCACTGGCGACCGAATACGCTGGCATTTGCTATGAACTGGCTAAAAGAAGGGTTGCGTCCACGCGCCATCACACGCGACCTGGATTGGGGGGTACCGATACCCCTTCCCGGCTATGACGACAAGCGTATCTATGTCTGGTTTGACGCCGTAATCGGCTACTTCTCCGCCTCGGTGGAATGGGCACAACGTCAGGGCACACCGGACGCATGGAAGTCATGGTGGATACCAGAAGAAACCACTCCACCAGCACGCTCATATTACTTTATCGGCAAAGATAACATCCCCTTCCATACCATCATTTGGCCCGCTATGCTTATCGGCTACGGAGACCGTGACTTGCCCTATGACGTGCCCGCCAATGAATTCATGACCATGAGCGGTGCCAAGGCCTCTAGCAGCCGTGGCAACGTCATCTGGACACCCGATGTGCTGGATCGCTACGGGGCAGATGCCTTACGCTACTATCTCTCAGCGACGGCACCAGAGGGGCGCGATACGGACTTCACTTATGAAGAGCTGGTGCGCCGCAACAATGATGAGTTGGTGGCCACCTATGGTAACGCGGTCCATCGCACACTGAGCTTCCTGCAAAGCAAATTTGATGGCGTTGTGCCACAACCATTGCCACTACGCGAGGCTGACCGCGAAATTTTAGCAGAGGTCGAGAATGGCTTCTCACTCGTGGGACGCAATATCGCACAGTGCCATTTCAAGGATGGCTTGAACGCTGCGATGGCCGTGGCGCGTGCCGCCAATCGCTACATCGACGAGCAGGCACCCTGGAAACAGATCAAAAATGATCGTGAAGGTGCAGGCACCAGCATCTACACGATGCTTCAGGTTCTCAGTGGCTTGCATACGATGCTCAGTCCCTATCTGCCCCACTCTTCGCAGAAGCTCCACGGCTATCTGGGCTTCGAGGGCGATGTCAGCAAGTTACGTTGGCACAGGGAACAGGTCCCTGCCGGGATCAAGCTACCCAAACCGGAGCCGCTCTTCCACAAGATCGAGGAGCCAGTCGCCACGGCGGATGCATAACCAGAGTGAAGGGAAGGGCTGTTTGCCCTTCCCTTCTTTAAAGGATATTTTGTAGTTAGGAGCATAGCGGTGGCAACAGCGCAGGAAACATTTAAGCAAACAGTTATTGAGCCATTAAAAGTGAATGTCGGTGCCAACACCTTCTCCTATACCGAGTATTTTGCTTTACCGCCATCTGAAAGATCAAACGACGAAGCTGCCGTCGTAGACATTCAATTTACGCAAAAAATGCTTGCATGGCTCGGCTATGATGCAGGAGAAATCGTTTACAATCGCACTACGCCGGGGCGCCCACAAGATAAGCCAGATTTTGTTGTGAGAATGTTTGGCGCAACGGCCTTTATTGTTGAAGACAAAAGAACAGAAAAACGTTTCAATGAAGCTTCGCTCAGACAACTAAGACGGTATGTAGTTGGAACATCGGGTTATTGCCTATGGACAAATGGAAGAGTTATTATAGGGTTGCGCTTTGATGCCAATGGTCAATATCAAACGCTTGTTGAAGTGCATGTAGATAGTGCTTTTGCTACGCAGCCAGCATCAGTCTCATCAGTTTCACAGGAAGCCAATTTTGATATCCTTCGCCTTCTTTTTCAAAAAGCACGCTTTGCGGAAGTGCCTAAGTTTATCAGTGCAATTGCAGTTGATAAGCATGAATGGGAACAACAGGCAAAATCTCTTACCGACGAAGCCTCATTAAGAACATTTATTTCTGAAAGTCGTTATGTCCTTGAACAACTTACAACAGCGATAAAAGCTCGTTTGAACACAGTAACAACGGATTTAGAAGCAGCATTTGAAGATCTCACGACAAGCCAACATCTCTACTCAACGCTTGTCTCTGATCTCATCAATAGGCTTAAAGGAGGGGGCGGCGTTCACCTTAACGAAATACTGCAACTCGAAGCTGACCTGTATACATTGTCAACCAGCCTGAAAGATGTCAGTATCACTGATATTGAGAAACTCAAACCGGCAATGACTTCCGCGACGTTACCGCTCTGGAATAATACTCTTCAAGAGATCAATATTACGATCTCTAGTTTGCGAGAGCGAGAGCTTGCTCGCACGGAGTCACGTCGAATCAGAGCTGCATATCTTGTATGGCTAGAGCGTTACAGATACATTGAGGGCGAAGAAAAAGCGAATTATCAGGAGATAGAAATACGTCGTCAACAAGCTTTTGCAGAACAAGTGAGTTATGTATTCTTTGTACGTCTGTTATTAGCACGTGTGCTCGAAGACAAAGATATTATGCCTCGACTCGTATCTGACGGTGGCTTCAAGAACTGGTTTAACTTCCTGAAAGTTTCTTCGTTGGACAACATTGACGAGGTTCGTGGTGAGTCTTTCCTGCCACTTGTCTATCGGCGAGTAGCAAACTACTACCGTCATTTCTTTCAGCAGCCTGTCTTTGATTGGTTTATGCCCGACGACTACTTGCTTACGCTCGTCCTTTACCGCTTGAATATGTATAACTTTCAGGATGTGACCAGTGACTTACTAGGATTTACCTATGAGGCTTTCATTGAACGCTTCGCCAGAAATCAAAAAGGCCACTTCTTAACTCCACCTTCCATTGTCGAGTATATGCTTGATCGTGCGGGTTACAATAACTCCGCTATTATAGGAGAAAACCTACTGGATGCTGCTTGTGGCTCAGGGAGTTTCCTTGTTCATGCAGCAAGAAGACTCAAAAGCGTTCTTTCTTCTGCCATGGCAGACAAAACACCAGTTGAACGCGCACGCTTCTTCATAGAACAGGTAAAGAGTAAACTGGTAGGATTGGAAGTAAACCCTTTTTCCTGCTATCTTGCTGAACTCAATCTTTTCATTCAGGTGCTTGACGATTTAGCTCTCCTATGGAGTCATGGTGAACGTCCAAACATTGAACGCTTTGCGATCTATAACACAAATAGCTTGGAAATGCCACAAGTGGTTCTCAACTCTAACCGTAACATTGCTCCTCCAGCTACCGTTTTCACAGACAACGCTGCTGCGCTTGATGAAGCAGCACCTATCAAAGCACAGTATGGAGACTTTAGCTACATCCTCTGCAATCCCCCTTATTTGAATCGTGGTATCATTCTAGGAGCGAAGAGCTATGGGGAATATCCTTTCTACAGGGATGTGGTAAAGGGTGACGAAAATTTTTATTTACTTTTCTTGCGGTTGGCCGCGTACTACGTAGCACCAGGTGGTTCTATCTGCTTCATTTGTCCACTCAATCTTTTTGGAGATGAATCCACCATGCGTGCCCGTGAAATGTTCGGTCGCCCAGAGTGGAGCATCCCATCAATCACGCGCTTTTATGTGAGAGATGTGCTATTTCCTGGTGTCTTGCAAGGGGTATGTGTTATCCGTATAGATAACCTTCCTAGTCAGCCCTCTGATGTAATAGAGATACGCGGAGGGTACAGCATAGCAGAAGCAGCACAAACATCTACCGCCATAGAACGTTCGCATATTATTTTGAACCATGCCACGAAAACGACGTGGAGTAAACCTTGGCTAGTAAATACCAATCCAGGCGTATACGATATATGGCAGTTTGTACGTAATAATACCGATCAAGACCTAGCAGACTTAATATCTGAAAAGATGAAAGCATCAGAAGGAGATGCAAGGTCTACATGGGCTAAACCGATGATTGTTTCTGGCCCAGGCGTCAACCGTGTTCCTCTCACCAAAGGGAAAAATATTATTGATTGGGGAAGTTGGTCAGCTGTAGCTTACCTTGATCCATTTATCACCATATCTCCTTCAATAAAAGATTTTACAGGAAGTCGTTGGGTACAAAAGCAGGTACTTCGTATTGCTGATCTTTCACAAAAAGAAACTGTTATCTTCCTGAAAGAGGTGTCGGGGCTTGAAATGATGCGTCCAATACGAGGAACAATTCTACAAAGGGATAAACACCACTCTGTCGCAGCAGACCACACAGTTCTTGTCATATATACGCTTGATCCAGCTTTTGAAGACCTAGCTTACGCAGTCTTTGGCTTGCTCACTAGCTCTGTTTATAATTTTTTCTTTAGCTTGTTTTCTACTAACGCTCATGCAAACTTCAAGGAAATCTTGCGGTTGCCCGTCCCTATTTGGTCACCGGAACGCGAAAAGCAGTTTGCAAATGAGACAAGAACAGTCTTAGCGGCATATCAAGCATTACACGATCACGAGCATATCTACGGTGTAGAGCAAGAACGAGGTGTTATAGCTAACACTGTTCTTACAGTGTCTCACTTACCAACACTTCGTCTTGAGGACCTTATACTGCGTGGAGATGTTGTCCTTAACGGCACTGCAAACTACACCTTAGAGGTGCTACTGAACCGCAAACAACTCACATTTAGCCCTACATTGAGCGATGACGCGAGAGAAGCCATCGAGCAAATTTTGCGGGCAAACCGCACTCTCACATACCAGAAAGGTGGTAAAGACCTGCTGCTTCCACATCCCAGAATTGCCGCTGCATTTTTGTCACAATTGCAACGAGCAGAACAAGAAAGACGTAACAAACAGCAGGCAGCTAGCATTGCCCAGAAAACACTAGATTACATGGTTATAGATGCATATGGTATTACCGCGTCACATTGGCACACAATCATCGAAGCGGGTGTCCCTTGGGCGCGGTAATAAACTCGACTGTTTTGGCAATGTGCAAGTTGTGCAAGCGGCAGGCATTCGAACAAGCGTTACGTGAGGTGCCTACCCATGAGAATAGCGACTTCGTGCTCCATCGGGCCGGGTGGATAGAAGTGCTGGTTGATACTCCAAATCTCCATGTCATTGCGCAGGTAAAACTGGATCGCTGGATAGTTGATATTCTGCGTCTCCAGCACAATCGCCCAGCAATCACGCTTGCGTGCCCAGTCCGCGGCACAACTGAGCAACAGCGAGCCAACCCCATAGCGGCGATACTGATGCCCAACGATCATATCTTCGATACGGACAACCGAACGCCACTCTTCAACATTGAGCAAAATGCCACCCGCAACCTGCCCATCGGCGAGCGCAACATAACCGCCCTCAACAGTGCGTAATTTCGCTTCGAGGTCGGCAGAGGTTGGTTCAAACTCACGATAATCTTTGTATATGGGCGGATCAACCGGTGTCTCAATAAGTTCAAATGAGAAGGCAGGAGTATTTTCCGCGCGAGCTTGGATATCTTGCGGTAAGAGGCAATTGCGGATATTCACGGTGTAAATGCGGTCAGTCTCGAAACTATAGTCGAGCGCGTACAATGCGGATGCGTCATTGACGTGAACAGCACGCACATCAATCTGGGGTGTTGCTCCTTCCATGGACTTCCCCGCTTTCTTCTTGTCGTAAACACAATGTATTCTTGCCGGGTTGCGGACTCGCCTGCTGCAAAGCCCGCAACCCGGCAAAAAGAAGATGACATGCTAAAGGCGTTGTGAAGCGTTGAGTAGTTACTTCTCGTTAGAAATTTGATAGCCAGTCGCGATAGCAGCTAGGCATGCCGCGCCCACCACACCTGAGAAATCGCCGAGCTTTGAACGCAGAATGGGGGTTTTGCGCGGAGCATTCAGAGCGGTGTTACGGGCGCGATGCACCGCCGTTTCGAAGAGCAGATCAATTGACTCAATGACGCCACCACCGAGAATGATACAATCGGGATTGTAGAAGTTCATGATGGAACCGAGACTATATCCCAAGTATTCAGCGGCCTCACTGACCATCTCAATGACCAGTTCATCCTTCTGCTTGATGGCCTCGGCTAGCATACCAGAGCGAATAATGGTATCGCCTTCCTTCAGTTGACGAGCCGCATCATCAGCTAACACAGAGGACCGTCCATGATGAATCTCGGCCATAATCGCCTTGGTAATCGCGGTGCGTGACGCATAGGCTTCGAGGCAGCCACGCGCACCACAGCCGCAAATACGCCCACCGGCTTGAATAGTCATATGCCCGACCTCGCCAGCCGTGCCTGTCAAACCCGTGTACAAACGACCATTCTGCACAATACCGGAGCCGATGCCCGTTCCCACAAACATACAGACAAAATTGTTGTAGCCCTGGCCAGCCCCATACAAATACTCGCCTAATGCCGCCACCTCAACATCATTGCCCACAGAGACGGGCTTGTTGAATTGCTGACCAAGAATGGAAGCAAGATTCATATTATGCACACCCAGATTAGGTGCATCAATGACGACACCCGCTTTGCGATCAATTTGGCCAGCAGCACCAACGCCAATCGCAATCAGTGGTGCATCGCTGGGGAGTTGTGCGGCATTTAACGCGGCAGTAGCCAGCTCCGTCGTGCGTTGCGAGACAAAATCCTGGCCACGCTCGGCACGTGTGCGTTTACGAGCAGAAGAAACAACCGCACCGGTCGAGACATCAATGACCGCGGCAAGTGTTTTTGTTCCCCCCAGGTCAATACCTAGGGCGAAAGCTTTTTGTTTCGACATACGATCTTACCCCTTACCCTTAAAAAGCTTGTTATTCAGACCACCAACGACGCTTTTGCGTCTTCTTGTAAGACAGTCAGAAACGACGCTAGCTTACTCTCCGTATTCCGACCGCCAACGAAATCCTTACTCATTCTGTCAACGCCACTATCGTGGCTAGCTTCGCTCAGACAGAAAGGAGGTAGCCTATCGGCTCCGGCGGTCGGAGCAGAGTCGTCTAGCTTCGCTTATCTGACTGCAAGGAGTGCGCTTCGCTCAGGTGGTCTGCAAAGAAGGGCAAACTGAGTCCTGGCTGGACATCTAGCTCAAGACCATGTTGTTCACCCTGACTTAGATGAAAGAAGGCTGCACCTGCAATCATTGCGGCATTGTCGGTACAAAACTCGATGGATGGATAGGTGAGACGGATTTTGAGTGGCAGCAACTCTTGTTCCAGACGGGCGCGTAAACGAGTATTCGCGGCAACCCCACCCGCCAGAACAACCTGCTTCACATGATATTCTTGGGCTGCAAGACGTGTTTTGACCGCGAGCACATCAACAATGGCTTCCTGGAAACTCGCGGCCAGCAATGGTACATTGGATAATCCCTTTTGTGCTGCCTGCGCCCCCATACGCATATATTGGCTTACCTGCTTCCCCGCGCCCATACTCGCGGCACGAGCAACGGGGTCCTCGCTGGCACCTTGCGCCAAGTGTAACATCGCGGTTTTGAGACCGCTAAAGCTGAAATCATAGGTGCCACGCAACCACGCACGCGGCAAGCGATAGGCACTACGAGCTAAAGCGACAGGCTTATTCTGTTGCTGCAACTCAGTTTCGGCCTGTTGCGCAGCTTCTTGAATTGACGGCCCACCGGGATAGGCGAGGCCAAGAATACGCGCAACCTTGTCAAAAGCCTCACCCGCAGCATCATCACGTGTGCGACCGAGCATCTCGTAGTGGGCATGGTTTTTCACCAGCACCAGTTCGCTATGGGCTCCTGAGATCACCAGACACATCAGCGGGAAAATGGGATCGCCCTCTTGATAGCTCCAATCAAGAGCTGCATCTACATCGGACGATTGGCCCTGTTCCCCTTTACGTAGCCAGTTTGCGTAAATATGAGCTTCGAGATGATTTACGCCCAGAAAAGGCAGATCACGAGCGAGCGCGAGCGTTTTACCAACCGTGAGACCCACCAGTAACGAACCGGCCAATCCCGGTCCATAGGTAGCGGCAACGGCGTCAATATCATCCCAGGAACACTGTGCCTGTTCAAGTGCCATCTCGACAACAGGCAAAATCGAGGCCAGTTGTTGCCGCGAAGCCACTTCCGGCACAACTCCCCCGTAGCGATTATGAATCTCAATTTGTGAGGCCACGACATTTGAGCGTATATAACGTCCATCTTGGACAAGCGCAGCCCCAGTTTCGTCGCACGAACTTTCAATCCCTAGCACTAGCATAATATACACTTCTTTTTAGGCTCGACGTAGGCGAGACCCACAGCTTATTGTTCCTCTAGTTTCTGCATCAAAGCGGCTTTTAACTCTTGAAATTTCTCTTTATAGGCGGGAGAATTGATCTCATCGGTCCACATGATCAGCGCATCTTCTTGATTATCGCTATAGTAGCGATGACGCAACCCCGCCTCACGGAAACCATATTTATGATACAGATTTTGCGCTGTATAGTTAGAAACGCGCACCTCTAGGGTAACCCACTTGGCACCAATGGTATAAGAAATGTCTATCAAGCTTACCAACATTAACTCGCCTAAACCCAGGCGTCGATAGTTGGGATGCATGGCGATGGTAGTGACATGTGCCTCATCAACCATAAGCCAAAGGCCAGCGAAGCCAACGATAGAGGCTAAATCTGGCGAGGCAGTGGTGATCACGGGACGATTGGGCAACAGCGAAAGAGGAAACAAACGACTCTTGCGCGGTTTCTCTGGCTCCGGCGGAACTGCGACGCGCTCCTGGCTAATCTGTTTATCGCGTAATACAATGTAGTGTGCCCAACGATTATCCTGAAGTTCCTTGCGATATGCGCTGGGCGGCCAGGTCGATGGATAAGCTAGACGCTCAATCTCGACGACACGAGGCACGTCAAACATCGTCATGCGATCAATGACGTAACGCACCTTCTTCCCTTTCTGTCTGACTCTGACCTGTTGTTGGTCGCTGCGACTTGCCGCCGAGCAACGGTTGCTTGCGCGTGCTGGTCGTGATTGAAGGACGCCGCAGGTAGAGTGGTTCGAGTAACAATGGATCATCTTGTGTGCCTGCGCGCAAACGTTGCAGGGCGAGCCATGCCAGCAATGAGGCATGTCGTGTCGCCTGACCATTTGCAACAAAAAGGCTATTGGTTTGTAATTGCGCCTCTAAGACCTGTTGCGAAGCCGCACTTATCTCCCCACAAAAGAGTGACGGTGGCAAAGAGCGTTCACCAGGAACCCCCACCCAGTTACTCGCCTGCTCCTGTATATAGTCCGCTACTTGTTGTGGGGCAAGTAGCATATAATCACTTAATCGTCGCATCTGATAATCAAGCACACCATCCTCTGCGCGTATCCGCTCAAAGAGATAGCAAGCTGCATAGATTTCGGAGCGTCCTGCCTCAAGTATAGCACAAACCGGACCTTGCCATTGACGTTGCTGTATGGCGATGCTATCAAGAGTGCTTACGCCAATTAAAGGTTTTTTCAATGCGAAAGCCAGCGTTTTTGCGGTAGCAAGTGCCACACGAACTCCATTAAAAGAGCCCGGTCCGGTTGCTACTGCAAATGCATCAATCTGCTGCATTGAGACATGACAGGTGAGCAGCAGACGTTGAATGTGTTCTAACAATTCTACGCTGTGGTTGTTGCCAATCTGCCACGTATATTCTCCAAGCAGAGCGTCCTCTGTACAGAGGGCTATGCTTGCTTGGCGCGTTGAGGTATCAAGAGCTAGTAGTACCATACGTATTTTTTTGCAATTGTCGTAGTAACTCACAATAGTGCTCGCCCGTTGCGATGAACAACAAGCCGCGCTTTGTCTCACTCAGCATTTTCATTTGGATGCGTAATCGCTCATCGGGCCAAAGCATATCTGCTTTATCAGCCCACTCAACAACACACACACCCGAACCATAAAAGTAGTCTTCAAAGCCGAGATCGAGAATTTCTTCGGGGTCATCCAGCCGATAGAGGTCGAAATGATAAAGAGCAGGCCCCATAACGACTGGTGCCGTGTCCGCCTCTTTACCTTCAACCGCTGGAGCAACAGGGCGTGGCTGACCAGCATACTCTTTCAATAGAGTAAATGTTGGGCTGCTGACGACATCTGTAATCTCCAACCCGCGTGCCAACCCTTGCGTAAACGTTGTTTTGCCCATGCCTAACTGTCCATCTAACAGCAATAGTTCTCCACCTTGCAGCAACTCACCCAAGCGCATACCTAATCGTTGCGTCTGGGCGGAACTATGACTGATGATATCAAGAGTGCATACACCGTCATCTTGAGAATTTTTCGTCACGCAACTACCTTTACGCAAGCTTCTACAGAAAAACGATCTCTCTCCCCCTGTCTCATACAGGATGGTTTCCATTATAACATAAACGGATAGGGTTTCTTCAACCCACTTTTTCTCCACAGGTGCGACAATAGAGTGCCCCCGGTCGTAAAGGATTGCCACAATTCGGGCAAATCTGTGTCTGGGGTGCGGCACCCTGTTGAGTGTGTCCCGCCGAGGGCGGTGGCGCAGCAGGTCGCTGCTGATAAAATGGTTGCTGCGCTTGTTGGGGCTGAGGGGCAACAGGCGGCGGGCTATAGTTCGTGGTGGGTCCCGGGGCGTACTGCTCGTTCTGATAGGCTTCCTTCTTTATTTCCTGTAGTTGCTCATCGCGGCTCCTCACATCGTGGTCCAGCTCAACGATACTAGCACACAGGCGTGACATCTGAGGGTCTTGGAGTTGGCCCTGCTGATAAAGGTTCAAGGCAATCTGCACGATTTCATTCGTCAGTTGCTGTCGCTGCTCCATTAGCTTATCAATTTCGCTCTGTTTGTTACGCACACGGAGCTGCTTTTGCGCCTCCCAGGATGTGCGACTAACCGCAGCCCCTACAAAGTTTTTCGCAGACTCAATAAAATCACTCATGGTTATCCTCTCTGCAACAACGGCAGTACAAAACAGTCTTTCTATGGTACATGGTCTGCTCGTTGCGCTCGCCTTTTGCTTTTATATAGGAAGTATGCCTTTTCTTATTTATGCCTCGGCGAAGGCGTGACGATACACGCGTATCTCTTCCACCTTGCCGCCACTGCTCATCTGAACTGCAACCACATCTATGCGCCAGGAGCGATCAGGATCGGCTTGCAAGCTCAGATAGTAGTTGGCGACTTGTACCAACTTACGCTGCTTGTGCAGTGTCACCGCCTCTTCTGGTCGCCCACGGGCCATGCCACGGCGTGTTTTCACTTCTACAAACACCAGGTCTTGCCCGTCTTGTGCGATCAAGTCGATCTCACCGTAGCGGCAACGAAAGTTGCGCTCCAGCATATGATATCCTTCACGGGTAAGTTGTTCCGCGGCCAAACGTTCGCCAGTCTCACCAAGCCCCTGACGAACACCACGTGGGCGCGAGGGTTTCACTTGTTTCACGCGTTTTTTGTGCTCAGGCACAGGTACCGTTTCAGACATCTCTTTCACGCTTCACCTACGCTACTATAGCTACGTTCATTTCTACTCAATTGTTGTAAGGAGGATGTTCAGCTTGGGCCTGCAAGACGCATCACCATGAGCGTTTGCAGGAGGGGTTCGCTCTGCTGGCTCAAGCATATAGCAGAACGGAGCGGATTGCAAGAGGGCGTATCCACCCCCTCGACGCTCTACACCTGTTCGTGTTACAATAGCCAAAACATTTCTGCAAATCAGAGTACAAAATACACGTGGATATTTTCTTATTGCCACAACAGAATTACTAGGAGAGCGATAGTATGTCAGGTCACTCAAAATGGGCACAGATTCGCCGCTCAAAGGGCGTCAATGATGCACGCCGAGGACAGCTTTTCACCCGCTTGGGACGAGAAATCGTCGTCGCTGTACGCGACGGCAACAGTGGTGATACCAATATGAATTTCCGTTTGCGCATGGCGGTCCAACATGCACGTGATGCGAATATGCCAATGGATAATATTGAACGCACCATCAAGCGTGCGCTTGGTGGCTCCGATGGCATCTCTCTTGAAGAGATCACCTATGAGGGCTATGGACCAGGAGGCACCGCTATTCTGGTGCAGACACTCACCGAGAACCGTAATCGTACCGTAGCCGAGGTACGCAATGCCTTTAACCGCAACGGTGGCAACATGGGTGAAAATGGCTGCGTCGATTGGCTGTTCGAGCAGAAAGGGGTCATCGAAGTAGAAGTAGTTGGCCATGATCCTGACGAACTCTCCCTTGAGGCTATAGATCTGGGAGCCGACGATGTAGAGCCCGTGAGTGCTGATGACGAGACACTCACCATTTATACCGACCCCTCTGACTTAGAGAACATTCGGCTGGCACTTGAAGCCAAGAAGTACAAGGTGTTGAAGTCTGAGTCATCCATGATACCTAAAACCAGAGTTGACCTCTCAGAGGAGAAGACAGCTCACCAGGCCATTCGCTTGATCGAAAAATTAGAAGACCTGGATGATGTACAGAACGTGTACACCAACGCGGACTTCCCAGAAGATTTCGCCGAATCGTACGCCAACTAGCACGAGACGAGCACAAGGAAGGAACGGGGATGGGCAATACACGTGATCTCACTCATCCGCAGCCGCCAAAGCGTCCGCTAGGCCCACGCATTGCCCTGGGCATCGACCCAGGTACGGCCATTGTGGGCTATGCGGTCGTAGCCGCGAAAGGGAGCGAGTTACAGATGATAGCGTGTGATGTCGTCACCACTCCTGCGGGCATGGAACTTGCCCAGCGTTTACAAATTATTTATACGCGCCTCAGCGAAATTATCGCACTCCATCAACCACATGAAGCGGCAATGGAGGAGTTGTTCTTTGCGAAGAATGCTCGCACCGCCATGACGGTGGGTCACGCACGTGGCGTGGCGATGCTCGCCCTGGCAAATGGCGGGCTGTCTGTGGCTGAGTATACACCTAAACAGGTGAAGCAGGCCGTCACGGGCTATGGCAGCGCGAACAAGGACCAGGTGGGAGAGATGGTGCGCATCCTCTTAAAGCTCTCCGCAGTACCACGTCCTGATGATGCTGCCGATGCTGCTGCGGTCGCCATTTGCCACCTGAACACCGCGACGTACAGCAGAGGCGTTTAAGACAATAACACAAAAAGAGAGCTAATAGAGAATGATCACAAGCATTCATGGCACGCTTGAGGCATGTAAAGCGGATCATGCCATTCTGCGGGTTGGAGGCTTCGGGATACGCGTCTTTGCCCCCGCTTCCACGCTCGGTCGTCTGAATGAGCCGGGAATGGAGGTCTCGCTGTATACCCATTTCCAAGTGCGCGAAGACAGCATGGCACTCTATGGCTTCAGTAGCGAAGAAGATCGGGCTGCATTCGAGCAATTACTGGGAGTCACAGGAGTTGGGCCGAAAATGGCCCTCGCCTTACTTTCCGTCATGAATTCATCGTCGCTTTATAAAGCCATTGCCGAGGAAGACCAGCAGAAACTAGGTTTGGCTCCCGGTGTTGGCAAAAAAGTAGCGGCACGCTTAATACTTGAGCTAAAGGGAAAACTGCCGTCATTGGCAGGTCTCGTAGGCAGCAGTGGAGCGGTAGCAGGTCCTTCCGGCTCCATTCAGGCTGAAGTGATGGAAGCATTGATAGGACTTGGCTATACGACAGCGGAAGCGCATGCGGCCTTAGCAAAGATTCCGCAAGATCAGGCGTTGACCCTTGAACAACAAGTCACCTATGCACTACGTACATTTTCGCGCCAATAATCCGTGTCCGTCTTATCAGAGAACACACGACCAGCAGCGAGAGAAATTATAGAACAACTTATGGAATTATTAATCGTGACACTAGCGTACACCAATCCGAGTCGTGAGGCCGACATTCTGGCAAGAATGCGTCTTATCTCCGATACGCTACGGAACGCACCCGGAATGATGGGCTCACAATTTTATCGGGGTCAAGGAAATGGGGCATACTACATTCTGCTGACCACATGGGACAGCGCAGAGGGATGGCGCAGAGCAAAAGAACGCTATAGCCCACGTTTTCTGCTCCTCAATTCTGCGCTAGAGTTGCTTACAGCTGCACCTGAGCAATGGTTAATGCAGTATCTGTGGGGTTATAGCCGTCCCACCGCCCCTTTAGCACTAGCTGCGGTGCAAATTGTAGAAGTGCCGGGGACGCAGACAGTGGTGACACAAAAAGTGTGGATTGAAGGCTTACGGCGGCAAGCCACTGAGCCAACCCTCTCCAACGCTTTTCTGGCATGTGGCGGACCCGAAGAGATGTTGCCCCCTCCCTTGGTACCCACCGCACAACCTTCAGAGGCAGCATTTACAAACGTACAGCAAAATACGATATTTTTGAATATCCTTAATTGGGCCAATGAGCACGATAGAGATTTCTTTTACGCTAATAACGATTATCGCGCACTGCAACGCTTTATCAGCAGTGTCGGTGCTGTTCAAAACATGTACCTGGAGCCAATATAGCCCGCTCGGTACGGTAGCCAAGTCAAGTAGCCTCGGCAAAGACCATACTGGTGACAGATATGCGAGTAAGTTCCATTGGCTCCACGTTTTCGGGTCTAATCTGAAGAGGATTCAGCGACAGGACGATCATAATATTTTTTTAACTCGGCTTGCAGGAAAAGACGATTAGCCCACATGGTACTGGTAAACGTATGATACTCGCCATCGCACACTGGAGCAGCGGCGGCACATTTTCGATGTTGACTCAGCCGAAAACGGATGCTATTCCCGCTCACTTCGGCCCAGATATGCCGTCGTGTATAGCCTGTTCCCCATTTAAAGAGGACCATCGTGTCATATTCCTCGAAGCGTCCACGCCCCTTCAAGACATTCTTGTTGATTCCCTGGAGCATTTCTGCCAGGCCACTTTCACGAAATACCCGTTTTGCGTTTTCACGGACAGCTAAGCGTTTTGCTTCGCGCTCTTCCGCGTCCAAGGCATTCCACTCATGCTCTTCTTGTTGCCCATACTCATTTTGTTCCGTTTGATTCGTGATAACCACACCCTTTCATAAACATGTGTGTCTAGAAGAGAAGACACAAACAACCCAATTCTTATTTTATCATACATGCGACAAGCAGGGCCGAAGGGTAGGAAGAGCAGAGGGCAGTGAAGAGAGTAAGATGCTCGTGAAAAAAATATGGGGGTTCCTCTTTCACGAGCACAAAGAAACTATTTAAACTCAGCAAGCAGATCTTCTTCCACCAGCGAAAACGTAGCATACCGAGGATGACCATAAGTAAAGCAGGAAGAGGATGAGCGTGCAGCGGCTGCTTGTGGTGAATACGGTTGGTCGAAAACGGGACGTTCCGGTTGAGAAGAAATATGAAAGATATTGTCCGTGGCCTGCTTCGCATTGCGTTTTGCTTCTGCGGCAAGAGAACCAAAGTCATCAAGAGTTGATGGATGTGAACGTTGATTACTTACGATACCAATAGCAAGTGAAACCAAAGGAAACTGATAGAGGCGTCCTTTACGATCAACGCCATTGATGGAGCCACGATGTAAATCTTCTCGCCGATATAGGGGTGCGCTCCTTTGTTTATAGTTGGTCATGATGCTGCGGCAAAGTGATTTCACACGATCAGGGGTCGTCAGAATGATAAAGTCATCACCCCCAACATGTCCAACAAAGTCATCGACATTGCCTTGTTCATGAACCACCCGTTGACAGATTTCCCCTAACAAAACGATCATTGTATTGCCAGCTAGAAATCCATAGACATCATTAAACGCCTTGAAATTGTTCAAATCGAGGTACAACACGCTCCAAGGGTCTTGGCTACTAATTTTGTAGCTAATCGCACGTTCCAATTGTACGCCACCAGGGAGTCGGGTCAGAGGAGAAAGCGAATTCTGCTGTATACGATGGAGTTGTCTGCGCGCACAAGCAAGTAGCTCGTCAGTATCAAACGGCTTTGTAATATAGGCATCAACACCTAATTCGAAGGCTCGCGCCTTATCAGATGGAGAACTACATGCACTAAGAACAATGATGGGAATATGCATTGTTTTTGGGTGCTCGCGGAGTCGGCGCAACACCTCATAGCCATCTATGCCGGGAAGCATAATATCCAAGATGACTAAATCAGGTGTTTCACGTAGCGCAAACTGTACAGCATCTTCGCCGTTGAGGATTGTCACAGTCTGATATCCCTCGATTTCCAGAGTGTCCTTCAGCAACCTTGCGATTAAACGCTTATCCTCCACGACTAAAATGTTGACCATGAGTGCTCCTGCCTCTACGCTTCACTATGCTACAACATACAATACAAAACACAATCCTGCAACAAGCACAATCGTCTTTATCCAATCCTGCTTATTGACGAATACACAAGCCAATTCCTAAATCATGGCACTTCTATCACAGTACAACGTATAGCCCACAGTATGCAAGCCGTGACTGTTTACATTCAGCCCCAAAAAGGGAATTAAGCTCATGAGTGTTTTCATTAAGAGAATACCACGTATGCACGTCATAGCGCATTTTCAATACTGCTTAAACTATGAGCAAGAGTCTGCCAATATTCATCCCCCAGAAGAATATCGCAGTGAGGTTCTCAAGAGAAAGGCTAAAACAAAATAAACGGTTGAGGTTGTTCGCCACTCTCTTTTCGCCTTATTATAATTAGTATAACATCCTTCTGTTCAGATGCAAAGGTTTGCAAGCACAAAATTACGCGTTTTTAACACATCCGTTGTATTGTGATATTGCTGTGTCGCTGATATGGGTGGAAGAGGAGGACAAGCAATGGGCGTCTAGAGCATTTCCTTCAACAGCATGGTATTAGGGTTATCCAAAGAGAGGAAAGAGTCGCTAGATGTTGACGCTTGACACGCATTGAGATAATATGAAAAATAAGGAAAATACTTTTGGAGCGCGTAAAAGGAAACAATGACACAAACAGCAAGTATTGAACGGATGATTCTCTTCCCAAGCCGAGGACAACCCACCTATCAGCTTGAGGGCGTGCTACATGTACCGCAAAAAGTGGAAGCTGCCCCAGCGATCATCCTCTGCCATCCACAACCAGCAAGCAGTGATATGGCAGACAATCTTACACTTTTATTGGCAAGAAGTATCGCTTCATCGCAGATGGTCGCCTTACGCTTCAACTTTCGCGGCGTTGGCAAGAGTCAGGGACAACAGACCGATGGGCGTCTAGAGCCGCTCGACCTGGCAGGAGCTATTGATGCGGTGCTAAGACAGCCGGGAATAAATCCCGCCAAAATTTGTGTTATAGGTCATGGGTTTGGAGCATACATCGCGCTTTTATACGCACCATTTGATCCTCGGATACGCACCGTTGTAGCCATCAGTCTTCCGCTCTTTCGAGTCGCAGGTGGATTTCCCAGACCGTTCGAGCGTCCAAAGTTATTTGTGACAGGCGAATTCGATGAAGTTTGTCCGCGCTATAAACTTGAGCCATTTGTTGAGCAGCAGCAAGGTCCCAGAGGAATAAAAGTAGTCACAGGCGCACGCCATCTGATGCGCGACTATGAAGATGCAACAATCACGGCAATTATGAAATATGTTAAGGCATGGGCAGACATGCCCGGAGTATAGTCAATGAATCCAACCAATCCTATTATTGTTCAAAGCGACCGTAGCATTTTATTAGAAGTCGATCATCCACAACATGCCGAGGCCAGGGATGCACTCGCACAATTTGCCGAGCTAGAGAAATCGCCAGAGCATATCCATACCTATCGCCTCTCACCGCTGTCCCTGTGGAACGCAGCAGCCGGTGGCATGAATGCTGGTATGATTTTAGAGCTTCTCAATCGCTACAGCAAATATTCTATTCCCAGCAACATAATAACAGAAATTCGCGAATATATCAGCCGTTATGGGCGTATCAAGTTGATACGAGGCGGCGTAAATAACGAGGGCCTGCTTCTAACCTCTGAAGATGCAGCCCTGATTCTTGAAGTGCTGCACAATAAGCGTACCCAGCCATATCTCTTACGCCAGATAGACAAACACACCATTCAGGTTGATGCTTCGCGTCGTGGCCATATCAAGCAGGCTCTCATCCACATCGGATTTCCCGCCGAAGACCTTGCGGGCTATAGCGATGGCTCTGCCCTGCCACTTCAGTTACGTTCCGAAACAAGGCAAGGAAAAGTCTTTGATCCACGTTCCTACCAAGAGGCAGCCTCTGCTGCCTTCTATGCTGGTGGTGCCCCCAGTGGTGGTAGTGGCGTTATCGTTCTCCCTTGTGGCGCAGGCAAAACGATCGTTGGCCTGGTGACAATGGCCGATATTCAGCGTGCAACCTTGATTCTCACGCCGAACACGGTAGCGGTTCGCCAATGGATCAACGAGATACTCGATAAGACGGATATTCCGCCCGAAATGATTGGCGAATATACAGGTGAGCGCAAAGATATTGCCCCCATCACGGTCAGCACCTATCAAATCCTCACCTATCGTCGCCCGACACCACGTGGCTCGGAGAATGGTCATGCAAACGGGAACGGGAGTGAGCCGAATGAGAAAGACTTTCCTCATTTTTCGCTCTTCACCAGCTATGATTGGGGTTTGATCATTTATGATGAGGTGCATCTGCTGCCCGCGCCAGTTTTCCGCGTGACCGCAGAAATTCAAGCGAAACGCCGCCTGGGACTGACGGCCACACTCGTGCGTGAAGACGGACGCGAAGCCGATGTTTTCAGCTTGATAGGCCCCAAAAAGTATGATGTCCCCTGGCGTGAACTAGAGCGGCAGGGATGGATTGCCACCGCAGAATGCCATGAAATTCGCGTCGGTCTGAGCGAGGACGAGCAGATGAACTATGCAACCGCAGAAGTCCGTGAGAAGTATCGCATCGCAGCCGAGACACCCGCGAAATTGACGGTGACCCGCTACTTGGCTGAACGACATTGCAACGATCAAGTCCTGATTATTGGGCAATATATCGACCAACTCAAAGCCCTGGCCGAAGACCTGCACGCACCACTCATTACGGGCAAAACATCCAATACACAACGCGAAAAGCTCTATGAGCAATTTCGCCAAGGTGAGGTCAAACGACTGGTTGTCAGTAAAGTGGCGAACTTCGCCATTGATCTGCCAGATGCAAACGTTGCCATTCAGGTATCCGGCACCTTCGGCTCACGACAGGAAGAGGCACAGCGACTCGGACGCATTCTGCGTCCCAAAGAAGATGGCTCGATCGCCTACTTCTATTCTATCGTCACCCGTGATACCCGCGATCAAGAATTTTCGGCAAACCGCCAGCTCTTCTTGACAGAGCAAGGATACCGCTATGTCATAGAAGATGCCGAAGCTCTTCTCACTGTGTAATTGGAGTCACGGCGGGAC
>JBBPYR010000056.1:0-6588 GCA_038199755.1 Ktedonobacterales bacterium
ATTAAATTAAAAAAACCCCAATATCAAATCACACCCCCATATTATATTTATAACAACCCACACCACCCACCGCCGCCGGGTCTAGTTTTTTTTCCCCCCCCCCCCCCCCCGCTTCTCTTGTTGAAATACCACTATTCTTCAGACGAGGCAACCTCGCTGAGTTCCAGCACGAGGCGACAAAAATGTAACATCGCCGAGGCAAATTCCAAATAGGCTTCTTCGCTCGCTGCCGCCTGCTGTGTCACAGAGGCACGCCGCCGCAGAGCCCGCAGCACAATCATCACATCCTCTTTAAGAGAGGGTTCGAGGTCGCCACGCTGCATGAGGCGAACTACCTGGCTGACAATCGAATCAACTTCGTGACGCATCAGGCTCAGATCGTTCATCCATAAAGCATCGTCTTCATCATCTTCATCAGCCCCCTCCGCACCCACTCCAGTTTCTCCACTGTTGCGAAATAGTGCATCGGCATATTGCCAGTGCCGCTTAATATCACTTCTCATAGGTGTATGAGATGAACCTGGTGAACTAGGAGAAGCGGGCGAATCAGGTGAACTAGATGAATTGGGTTGTCTGGTCGATTTGGGTGGTTTAGAGAGTGGTGGCTGTTGGGACTTCCTCCTGGGTTCTTCCTGCTTTACCCCCAACTCTTGCAGTAGCACAGCCAGTTCTTCTTCCCAGCCTGCCATAGAACACCTCCTGGTGAAACAACCGTAAACAGGAATCCAAGCCTGACTTCGTTAAGACCGAAACATTTCTTTTGTGCTAGCAACCCTCGTCACAGGAGTAATGCCAGCGCATCTAAAAAACTTACATGCAGTGTAACACAGTGTGTCATCCTTGTAAATGGCCCTAATGGTTACGTTGTGCAGCACAAAATAGGACTTTTGTGCCTCATACAAAGAGCAGTCACCTCATGTTTGTGTTGAGGTGGCTGCTCTTTGCGTAGAGAAGAGAGGGCTCCTTTAAAAAGGAAGCAGATGAGTTGGTATATGTGCTAGTAGCGGCAGCAAAGCAGTGATAATCAAGGCCGCACTCAGTAAGAGCACAAAGTATGTTTCCAACCTGATAAGTTGCCGCATCACAAGGTGCAAACCAGCCAAGCTATCTGTCCGTAGCGCACCGCTCACCACCACCACCACTAACGGTAGCGTCCACAGCGTTATCAGCAGAAGGTGTGGCGCGCCACGTGGGATCGCCATCAGCACAATGATGCCATAGGCAACAACCAGCAGTGCCAACAAAAGCGTACGACTCAACTGCAAGTCAAGCAAAGAGGCCACAGTACGTCTCCCTGCGTGTGTATCGCCTTCAACATCACGCATGTTGTTTACATGCACAACAGCCGCAGCCAACAAACCGAGTGGCAGGCTATAGACAAACACACTCGGCTGCAACGTGCCCGCACTTTGAATCAGATAGGCACCAAGCGTAATCAGCGGGCCAAAGACGAGAAATGCCGTCACCTCACCGAGGAAGAGCGATGAGAGCGCACGTGAGGTAGCACTATAAAAATAGGCACACAGCACACCAATAAGTCCCAGTAAAAAGACCAACGGCCCACCACGCACAGCCACGATCACGCCAATCAAGAGCCCAAAACCCAGCACAGCCAAACCATAGGTCAAGACATTGATAGGATTAATCAAGCCCTGTTGAATTAAGCCACCAGGGCCAAAGGCATTGCTCGTATCCACGCCACGCAAATAGTCATAATAATCATTGATCAGGTTTGCCCCTATTTGAAGCAGCACGATAGCAACAGCAGTAGCGATAAAATGATTCAGATGAAACTGCCCAAAGGGATTTTTTGCCGTCGCCGTTTGCGTCCATGCCAGAACGCTTCCCAGTAGCACAGGTAAAAACGAGAGAAGAAGATATTTAGGGCGCACACCGTCCCACCATACCTGGAGCCATTCAGCAAAGCTCCGATGATATTCAGAAGGTTGCACCACCAGTGGGCTGGGCACACTCACGGCACGCGTGGATGCCACAGAATGTACTGAGACTTCGGCTTGTAGCGCATTAATTGTTTGGAGCGAGCCTAAGGGAATAGTTGGCACCTCTTCGGCCTGCACTGCCTCTGCCGTGACAATGTGTGTGGATGATGTAGCGTTTGTCTTAGGCCTAGTAACGGCTGCTTCGCTCTTTTTTTCTTTGCTTTGCATAGATTTGCAAATGCCCCTCTCTTGACGCAGAAAGTGATGAGCACAGTAACACAAGGTTGATCTGGCTTTTGCCACTCAATGAAACATACGATACCTGCAACAGATTGGTTCCCCTTATAGAACACGCTCACCAGATACCCTTAGTATACATGATGAGTTCATTCTATTGGTCTGCATATTTCTATTGACGTATAAACTCTCCCATATCGCTGTCTCTTCCCCATAATTCCCATTGCTTCCTATACTGTAGGACGCTGCAAGATCAGCGTTTGTTCTGCTGTGATGCCTCTTCTAAAGACTGTTGCAAGACCTGCAATGACTGCTGAAGTTGTGCCTGCCCAATGGCGGTTGTCAAATCACCACGGGTCTTCTCCAAAATACCACGGGTCGCATCAGTAGTACGTCGCAGCCCCCCAGTAATCGCGTCTGGAAAATCGACGGTAATCAATAATGCATAAATATCATCCATCACACCCAAAAAGTGTTCGCACGACAGAATATTGCCGCGTCGTAGCTGATCGAGCACATAGCGGCGCAACTCACCCACGGCCTCCGCCAGACCGTTCAGGTAAGCAGCCCAGCCAATACCCAACTCCTCGGCACTCGGTAAGGGCGCATCCTGAACAATCGCCACAAACGTCATTGCCTCGGCGTACTCTTTCTGCGCATCATGCACAAAACCCGCGAAGAAGATATCCTGATGTTCGCGCAGGTCGCGCTCCATCTCCTGTAGCAACGCAGCTGCCTGAGCCATCAACTGCCGAGCACTCTCAAACTCCAACCGATGCGTGGCACGAATACTATTCGCACAAAAACGAATGGCCGCACGCGATTTTGGTAATGCCCGCTCACGCGCCGTGTTTTTGAGCGAGAAATAATCAAGTGCCGTTTTCCCAACCCATTCCAACTGATTTGTCATGTTTTCTCCTCCTTCTTTCCTCTCCTCTGTTGTCCCTAGTGTATCATAGAACCATTTCTTTGTCTTTACCCTATTATTTATAGACGAACAAGACGAGGGACGCCACGGCGTCCCTCGTCTTGTTCGTCTATAACCTATCTTCTTCGCCGTGGGCGATCTTCGCGACTGAGCAGTAAAGGATACACCTCTATTTCAGGGGGAAAATTGAGACGGAGCAGATCGCCCGCCCAGAACAACTGCTTCATCATTTCGGCGACCGCATACAGCAAATGTTGCATCGTAGCTTCTCGTCCCTGCTCAAACGCCACGCTGCCATGATACATACTCATCTCAGCAATGCAGCTGTTCAGCGTCGTGCGCTCACTCAGACGCACCAGATAGATATCCATTTTGGTATCCCCGCGCTCAACAGGAACCGTCACACGCAATTCTGGAACACGGTCAATGATATCCAGCCGATAAAAGACGCCGTAGTGATCGCGTGAAGCCTGAAAAATAGATACTTCAGGAAGAGAGTCGCCATTATAGAAGCTATCTGTGCGGTCCTCTGGGCGTTCCATTTCTACTCCTAACTCTGCCAAAAAGTTTTCGAACTGCTCATCGATGTTCATAGCTATCCTCCCTTATACCTCATTGTTTGCCTGCTTTCAGTGCTCGTTACCCCTGTATTCTGATACACATTGATAAATGTGGAAACAGGGCGAGATGAATCTCGTCCCTACTAGACAAGGTTCTGTTTTCCCGTTACAATCAAGGCATGCAGCAAGAGGAAGCACATATATTAATCGCAACCAGCCCTCTCTTTCGTGGCATGCAGCCCAACGAAATAGAGGCTATTTTCGCACGCCTACAACACACACAGATTACGCATGGCACAAACATCATCGAACGTGCGGTCTGGCATGGGAAACTCTACATTATCGTCTCAGGTGAAGTCAATGTGCTCTTACAAGAGGACAACTATGAAGTGGCGCGCCTCAGTCGCGGCGAATGCTTTGGTGAGATGTCATTGATCACTGGTGAGCCGCCCACGGCCACCATTCGCACCGCGCAAGATGTGACGCTGCTCTCTCTGGCACAGACAGACTTTCTCGCCCTGGTCGGCACCTGTCCCACCCTACTACAAAACATCAACACTATCCTGTCACAACGCCTGGCACGTGCCAATCAACAACTGCTCTCAGCACACACCGCAGAGGTTGTCTTGCTCTCAGAACTGGCAGCACCAGATCAGCCCACTCTACCCACCCCGTCTACCCACTCACTCGCAATACACATCGCCGCAGCCCTGGCCGCACGCACACACAAACGCATTTTACTGCTCGAACTGTGTAGTGAGGAAGATGCCAGCAGTCCGCGTTTCGCCCAGCAACCTCAGCAACAACGCCCAACCCTTTTCGACTGCATCCACAATCGCCAACTACTCCAGCATCACCACACCGCCAGCGTGTCGCATGGCAGTCCACAAAATGTTGCGCTCATGACGCTGGCCGCGACCCATGAGCAAGCACAGGCCATAGACGCAACGGCACTGCCAATTCTCGCCGACCTCATGTCACTCTATGATTATGTCTTGCTGGCCGCGAACGCAAACACGCCACCGCACATCATACCAACCCTGATAGAAAGCAACGAGGCCGTGCATGCCTATAGCCTGAAAAGAAAGCTCACCTTGCTCCCTGCTCCAAGCATCACGAAGGCGAGTCAAGTTGCCCAGCTTGCCTCTGTTCCCCCTACAGGCTCAGTATTTGTGACACAGGTAGCGGAGAAACCAACGATTGGTGTACAAGACCGCTATGCCGCCTTACTTGGCCGCGAAGTGGCCCGTCTCTTGCCCGCCGACACGACCTTACTTGAGCGAAGCTGGCAACAACAACAAACACTCTACCAGCTAGCCCCTGACGCCGTATTGAGCCAAGCCGTCGATTTTGTGGCCCGTACCATTGCACGTCAAACGGTGGGCATCGCCTTTGGTGGAGGTGGAGCACGGGGTTTCGCGCATCTTGGCGTCTTGGACGGTTTGCTCGCCCATCACGTGCCTATCGACTATATCGCCGCCTGTAGTAGCGGCATCATCACGCCTGGCATGCACTTAATCGGCAAGACAATAGCTGAGAGCGAAGAGATTTTTATGGAGATACAACGCCACATCGTGCAATGGCGTCTTCCACGCACCTCCATCTTCTCCAATCGGGGCTTGAAGCATATGCTGCGTGAACTGTGTGGCGACTGCCGCTTTGAGGACCTTACCACACCGTTCGCCATGGTCGCGATTGACCTGACCACACGTTCCGGCGTCGTGTTAGATCGCGGCCCACTCTGGCAGGCTGGTCTCGCCAGTGTTGCCCTCCCTGGCATCTTCCCGCCCGTAATCGTGGGCCAACATATTCTGATGGACGCGGGCATGCATGACCCCGTGCCGATTCGCCTGGTGCGCAAAATGGGTGCTGACATCCTGCTCGCCTCCGAACTGGGTGGGCAGGAACCGCCATCCCTCCAAAGTGCCACGCCGTGGCTACTTGAGGGCGACCAGCAAGAGCAGATAAAAACGCCACACATCGTTGACCTCTTGCTCCGCACCTATGACCTTGCGATGGCAACCATCGGCATGCACAGCATTCGCGAGGCAGACGTAGTTATTCGTCCCAAACTACACCGCGTCTCCCTGCGCCAATTCTCCGAAGGCCGTAAATTCGTCGCCGCTGGACGCGAAGCCGTAGAAACCATGCTGCCCACCCTGCAACAACACCTCCCCTGGCTCACATAATCTTTTTTACCCACCGGCACGCTTCACCCGATATCCCAGAGAGGTCAATTTCGTTATCACCTTATCGCAATGGTCGCCCTGAATCTCAATGTTGCCCTCTTTGACCGTGCCGCCGGAGCCGCATAGCTTCTTCAATTGCTGAGCCAAAGCGATAAGTTCCTCATCATGCTCTGCCACCCCTGTAATCACCGTAACCGTCTTGCCACCTCGTTGCTTGCGGTCGCGCATGACTCGTACAATACCATCGCTCTTGCTCTTCTTCGTTGTTGTTGCACCCACCTGCTCACAACGACAATCTTTATAGCTCTGCCCACAAGTGGGGCAAGTGTTGACACGTCCGCTATCGGTAGAGTAGACCACATGATCTGGCATACACATACCCTCCTTAATTACACCCATATTTTGCCTATTTCTTGCATCCTTTGCTACACTATATCAATGCAAAAATTGTATCATACAAAGAAAACCAGGAGTTTTTACATGCTTATTATTGACGGTCACGAAGATATTGCCTACAACGCCCTAGAGTGGGGACGCGATATCCGCCGCTCCGCCTATACCATACGTGAGCAAGAAGCCAACAACCCTAACCCTAATGGCATCGCAATGGCGGGCCTACCAGAGCTTCGACGCGGCGGCGTGGGCCTCATTTTCGGCGTCATCTTCCTCTTTCCTCTCGGCAACACAACCCCAATAGATGATTGCCATTCACAATCTTATCGCACCGCCGAAGA
>JBBPYR010000057.1:0-7478 GCA_038199755.1 Ktedonobacterales bacterium
GTTAATGCTACTGCGCGCAGAGCATACGTATTATTTACAATATCCATTTCTTGTCGGGCTTATCACAGGCATTACTGGCCTCTTTGCCAGTTCTGGCAAGGGGCATATACTGATTTCTGCGCAGGAGAACCGTTCTGGTTTCAAAAAAGGGGGTTTCTGGCTCTCTCTTCTCACCATTACTTCCTTTTTCTTCTATATCGGTGTGAGCCTTAATCTGCTCACCTACTCCTCCTACATTGCCTACTATGGATGGGCATTGTACGGTGGTGTGAGTCTGATTTTCCTGCTTACACTCGTGCTCACATTCCTGGTTGCGCGTATCCGCTTTTCCTATGAACAATATCTCCGCAAACGTTATGATGCATTTCTGCACCCAGTTGGAAGGGTATAAGAGCTAATGAATTACGACACGAATCAACCAATAGAAGATTATTACGCGCTTTTAGGGGTTGAACGCAACGCATCAAGGGCACAAATAGAACAAGCTCTGGTGGAGTATATTAACGTCCAGCAAGAACGACTTATGCTGACCCTTACGATGAAAGCGGCCCGTATTGCGCTAGACAAAGTTCCCCCCATGAACTATTGGCTACTAAGTGACGATCCCACCAGACGCCCACTCTTTGATCAATTGCTGGCCGAGCTAGAACGAAAGGCCGCGAATCGCTCAAATCTTCATGACGATGAGGGACTTGACGATGAGATAGAGCATCCTTTCTTTTTTGATCCAGATAATGGCTATGATACTGAGACTCCTGTCTACACCATTCGCGAAGTCGCTGAAAAGCTGGATAGCGAGTGGAAAACTACCCACGGCTGGATCAGAAGGGCATCCAATGATACACATGTGCTCGTAGGCTATCTCACCTATGCAGCGGGCCGCATCAGTCTGGCCGAACGCATTGATCAGGTTATTACAGCGGCCTCTGAAAAAAAAGAAACCAGCCCTTTAATGGATAAAAATGAAGCCATCGAACGCTGCATCAACATTTTAGACCCGCAAGTTGAGCGGCCAAGCATAGAAATTGCTAACACACATTTTGATGGCAAAATTTTGGATGCAGGCTCCTTCATCTCTGATGTGCCAGCTGCAACGAGTCTTATCCTACGTCACGATGGGGATAGAGGCTGCGTTTTCGGCACAGTTGAACTCTACACCAACTGGCTCACATTGCGTAATGGCACATCGAAGGCACACTTCGCATTGATGCCCATTGGCACTTCTCCAGAGATCGGCCCTTCAGAAATCACCATTCCGCTTTCCATCGGGCTAGGCAGCCTACAGCGAGATGCTGACTACCATGCAGAGTTAGTAATCCACCTGGAAAATCAAAAGCAGATGCGCGATATTCCCATTCGCTTACAGCTACATGTATTACCCTTACCACCGCGCGTTATCTTTCAGCCCAACTCTACTCCAAGTACACCTGTCCCGCTGGGCATAGTACGCCAAGGAGAACGTGTCACACGATTACTCAGACCCATCAATCAAGGTGATGAACATAGAGTCCCGCTGCAAGGACGCATCTTATCGCGTGACCCAAACACATTTATACAGCCGAGTTCTTTTAGCAATCAAGACACGCTTACGGTCACAGTTGATACCACCAATCGTCCCCCTGGCGAGCCATACGATATCGTACTGCAAGTAAATTACATCACCGCCAATTCAAAAGGGCCAACAAACATCTACCTGCGTGGTGAGCTGCTACCCACCTTCCGTCAAAGCTTTTTCCGTGAGAGTTCTCTCGGCAATCGCATAGGCGCAGGAGTCATCTTTGCAATCTTGAGCTTATCGCTATTCGACCTGTTCACCGTGGGACTGGAAAGTCATACAACCTTTACATGGCTATTGCTTTTCCTTATCCCTGCTGGTTTCATATTCATGATGCAGCAATGCTTAAAAACCATCGTCTTCCATAAGCAACGCACAGGAGATATGTCGATAGACCTTAAAAACGTGGCTCCCCCTTGGCTGCGCTGGTGGCTCCCTGTTGGTGTTGGCTTGCTCTTTGCCTTGCTTTGCGCCATGCTTCCCCAAACAGCGGGCATGTTCTGGCTAAGCAGCATTATCGGCCTCCTGCTTGGCGGAGGAGTAGGTTCCTTTGTCACAATAGTTCGAGCACAACCAGAAGTTCAACCCAATTTAGGGGCATAAAGCGTAAAGAGAGAACCACGCGCATGATATTTCACGCGCGTGGTTCTCTCTTTACGTTTCTTACTATCCTACTAACCCGTGATGCACACACAACTCCGCATTGAGCACGGAGCCGCCAGCTGCCCCACGAATCGTATTGTGTCCCAGCATCACAAACTTATAACCCAAAATGGGACATGGACGAAGCCTGCCTAGCGTGACTGTCATCCCATTACCCGCGTCGCGGTCGCGGATCGTTTGCGGGCGATCCTGTTCGCGCCGATAGATCAGGGCGCGTTCTGGTGCGCTCGGCAGCTTCAACTGCTGCGGTTCCGCAACATACTCTTCCCACGCGGCGATGATCGCTTCGGGGCTGGCATCTCGTTCCAGTTCAATACTCGCACACTCCAGATGCCCCTCGCGAGTGGCGACGCGGTTACAGTGCGCACTCACCACGAGTGGTGCATCGATGAAGCCCTGTCCCTCTTGCCAGTCACCGAGCATCTTGAGCGTTTCGCTCTCAAGCTTCTCTTCCTCACCGCCAATATAGGGAATAACATTATCCAGAATGTCATACGAGGGCAGGCCGGGATAGCCCGCACCGGAGATGGCTTGCAGTGTCGTAATCAGCACCTTACGCACACCAAACTGCTTTTGCAACGGTTTCAAAGCCATCACCAGCGGTGTCGCCGAACAATTAGCGTTGGTCACGATACAGCCAGTAGACCAACCACGCAGCTTGCGTTGTTGCACAATTGCGGCAATATGCTCTGGATTCACCTCAGGAATGAGCAGCGGCACATCGGCCACCATGCGATAGTTCTTCGCATTGCTAAAGACTGCCACGCCAGCATTCGCAAAGGCCAGTTCGATCTCACCCGCTATCTCGCCGGGCAACGCGGAAAAGGCAATTTTGACAGCAGGCAACGCCTCTGGTCGGCACACCACCACGGGCAGCGATGCCACAGACGCGGGCATCTCACTGGCGAGACGCCAACGCGCCACTTCCGCATAGGGTCGTCCACCATGCTGCTCTGAGGCAGCTAGAGCTACAATCTCAAACCAGGGATGGCCCTGCAATAATTCGATAAAGCGTTGCCCGACCATGCCCGTTGCGCCCAGCACAGCCACAGGGATGCGTTTTTGCATAATATATCAACTCCATTGACTAGACAGCACCCGCCTCTTTTTTCTTTTCATGCACGGTTGTGGCGGGTCGGACAAGCGGAATCACTGGCGCGATCAGATCACGATGCAGGCAGCGTAACGCGCTTTCACTGTCTCTATCCTCGACAATCAGCGCAATACCCTGATCCGATGCCCCCTGCGTGATAACCGGAATGCGCTCACGAGCAAGCGCGGTGATGGCACGACCAGGACTCATGGGGTCGGCAGTAAAGCCGGAGCCAATACAGGCACACGCGGCAAGACCTTTACGACAGCTTACTTTCCAATTATCCATGTCATGTTGCAACAGTGCGACGACTGAATCCGCTGCCTGCTCCTCAACTACGAAGGAAAGATGATGACCAGAGGAAGAGCAGATGGCAACAGGGGCAGCACCGGCACGAGCGGCCAACGCGAAAACCTGACCAGCATTTTCGGGTGCGCCAAACAGATCAGTGCTTTCCACCGTAATCAGAGCCAGCTTGCGACGTATAGTGATTGCCGTGGCTCCACTGCGCAGGTGGCTCTCCGGCCCTACCACGGTGCCACGCACATGTGGACGGAACGTGTTGCGCACGCGGACCGGAATGTTGCGCGGCGCAATCGGGATCAGTGTGCGCGGATGCAGCACCTTCGCGCCAAACCAGGAGAGGCGTGCCGCCTCCGCATAAGAGAGGTGCGTCAGAAGGCGAGTATTCTTGACTAGGCGTGGATCAGCTGTTAACACGCCATCCACGTCAGTATAGATCGTGACCTCAACGCAATCGAGGGCGGCCCCTATCACCGTGGCGGAATAATCGGAGCCGTTGCGCCCCAGCGTGGTCACAAAGCCTGTGATTGTGCGGCCCATGAAGCCCGCCGCGATAGGCACAACCTGCCGTTCGACGAGCGGATAGATCAGCACATGCGCATTTTCACGCGTCTCGTCCATCAAAGGATCGGCCCCTATCACCACACCAAAGGGCTGTGAGGGATCAGACAAAGGATGGCGCGTGATGATGACTTCCTGACGCACCGGCTCAGCCTCGATGCCGCGCTCACGAACAGCAGCGGAGACCAACAACACGGAGAGCCGTTCACCCCAGGCAGCAACCGCCGCCGTCGGTAGCGCAATCTCTTCGTTTTGGGCAGCCGTTTTGTGCAGGTGTAGCACATCCTGCGTCAGAGCTTGTACGGCCTGTTCGATTTCTTGATAGAAGGTAATACGTCGCATAGTATCATGAATAATGCTATCGGTGGCATCAATATGTTTTTGCCGCAACATCTGCAACTCTTGCTCATAGGCAGTAGTATCGCCAGAGCAAGCAAAACGCGCAATTCGCAGCAACTGGTCAGTCACACCCGACATAGCCGAGACGACAACCACCGGAAAGGCTTCGTGTGGGTCATGGAGCGTCTTGACAATAATCTCTGCCACACGACGAATGCGCTCGCCGCTGCCAACAGACGTTCCCCCAAATTTTAAGACACAAACAGCATTTTTCATGATAATTCATTCTCCACATAGTCGTGGCACGAAACGGTGAGCCACCATGACACCTCTTTGTGTCGGGTTCGTGAGGGTGCATCCTAGATATAAGATGCACCCCTGTTCAGTATAAACAATGGATAAACTATAACGAAACGTTATGCGTTTACAGGTTCCCCTGCGGCATTCACAGCCGCCTTCAATGCCTGGTCGAGATCGCTGATGAGATCATCAACTGTCTCCAGGCCAATCGATAGGCGGACAAAGTCAGGTGTGACGCCCGTCTCAGCCTGCTCGTCAGGCGTCAACTGTGAATGTGTCGTGCTCGCAGGATGAATAATCAGCGACTTGGCGTCTCCGACGTTCGCTAGATGCGAGAACAGGTCAATATGGCGAATCAACTGCTTGCCAGCTTCGAGGCCACCCTTGATACCAAAGCCCAGGATAGCACCAAAGCCATGCGAGAAGTACTTCGCCGCCAAATCATGCTGTGGATGGCTCTTGAGGCCAGGGTACAACACCCAGTTCACAGCATCATGACCTTCCAGAAACTCTGCTATGCGTTGCGCATTCTGACTGTGCCGCTCCATACGCAGAGAAAGCGTCTCTAAGCCCTGCAAGAAGAGCCACGAGTTGAGCGGTGCAATAGCAGGACCGAGGTCGCGCAAGAGTTGCACACGCGCCTTGATAATGTAGGCCAGAGGTCCGAGTGCCTCAACATAGCGCAAACCATGATAGGAAGGGTCTGGCTCGGTGAATGAGGCAAAGCGACCACTGGCAGCCCAGTCGAACTTACCGCTATCAACGATGACGCCGCCAATTGAGGTGCCATGACCGCCGATGAACTTGGTGGCAGAATGCACCACGATATCAGCACCATATTTCAACGGCTGCACCAGGTACGGTGTTGGCAAGGTGTTATCAATAATCAGTGGCAGGCCGTTTTCGTGCGCGACACTGGCAACCGCCGCGATATCGAGCGTATCCAGGCGCGGATTACCCACCGTCTCGGCATAGATGGCCTTCGTGTGCTCATTGATGGCGGCACGGAAGTTCTCCGGGTTACGTCCATCTACAAAACGTACCGTGATGCCCATTTTAGGCAATGTATAGTGGAACAGGTTGTAGGTGCCACCATACAGGCTAGCCGAAGAAACGATCTCGTCGCCTGCTTCCGCGATGTTCAAAATAGCCAGCGTCTCCGCCGCCTGACCAGAAGCGACTGCCAGCGCGCCAACGCCACCTTCAAGAGCCGCGATGCGCCGCTCAAAGGCATCCTGCGTCGGATTCATGATGCGTGTGTAGATGTTGCCAAACTGCTTGAGGCCGAAGAGGTCGGCGGCGTGTTCTGGACTATCAAAGACATAGGATGACGTTTGATAGATCGGCACCGCACGGGCATTCGTGGCACTATCCGCAGTCTCCTGACCGGCATGCAATGAAAGTGTTTCAAAACCATAACTACGATTACCATTTAAGGCCATGGAAGTATCTCCTTTGTATTCAGACCGATTGCACTAATCGCACTACTTACTACACCACTACACAATGTGATGCAAGGCCGCGGCCATCTGCTCCCATTCTTTCAGGAAGGCATCATGACCATGCGGCGAATCTAATTCAACATAGGCAGCATTGCCACCTAGAGAACGCACTTTATCAGCCAGCCAGCGTACATGCGCCGCTGGAAAGAGAAAATCTGAACGAATACCAACAAACAATGCTCGACTACTGATGCGTTGCAATGCCGCTTCTATTGAGGGATAGCCCTCGCTGACATCGTACATATCCATGGCGCGACTAATATACAGATAGCTATTCGCATCAAAGCGCTGTGTCAACTGCTCGCCCTGATAATACAGATAGCTCTCAACATCGAAGCGATTGCCCATATCAGGATAGCGGCTCGGCGAAGGAACAGTAGTTACACGTGCTTGGTTGCGCCCGAAGCGCAGTTCCATCGCTTCCTCGCTCTGATAGGTAATCATCGCCAACATGCGCGCAATGGCAAGACCTGCTTTCGGACCCGACTCAGGATAGTAGTCCCCGCCGCGCCATAACGGGTCCGCCATGATTGCCTGTCGCTCAACCTCACTAAAGGCGACGGCTTGCGCGGTTACGGCGGCGGTCGCGGCGAAAATCGCCACTCGCTGCACCAATTCAGGATAGCTCACCGCCCATTCCAACGCCTGTTGACCACCGATAGAGCCACCAACCACCATGGCCAGTTGCCGCACACCAAGCTGCTCTATCAGTTGCCGTTGCGCCCGCACCATATCGTGAATGGTGATGAGTGGAAAGCGCATACCATACGGCTGTCCCGTCTGTGCGTCAAGCGAAGAAGGGCCGCTACTGCCATAGCAACTCCCTAGCACATTCGAGCAAATGACGAAGTAACGCGCTGTATCAATGGCCCGCCCAGGACCGATCAGAGGATTCCACCACGCAATTTTGGCATTATCGGGTTGCGCGGCATCATGGGCATGAGCATCACCCGTCAAGGCGTGTGTCACCAGAATCGCGTTAGTCCCCTCAGCATTGAGTGTGCCCCACGTCTCATAGGCCAGCGTCACAGGTCCAAACGAACCTCCTTGCTGCAATGGAAGCGAGTCAAACGTATAGCTGGTCCTTATTCCCTGTTTGGAATACTCTATCTGCGCCACCAATACTCTAACTCCTTACTGAACGTTCCTGAAAATGAGAACA
>JBBPYR010000058.1:0-20750 GCA_038199755.1 Ktedonobacterales bacterium
ACATCACAATGTATCGATTTTGCCCGTGGGACGAGATAGGTATGGAAGAAAGCGATGGTAAGCTCGCACCTATGGGACCCTCACTGGTTTGCAGTGGGACCAAGCAACGGCAGGCGTAAAAAGAAGGTAGTGCCAACGCCCTCTTCTGACTCAAACCAGAGTCTTCCGGCGTGTTGTTCAACGAGTTCGTGGCAGAGATACAATCCCAGTCCTGTGCCGCTGATCCCGGCAGCCTGGGCATTGTCGGCGCGCATGAAGCGCCCAAAGATGCGCGTCCGCTGGTGGCGTGGAATACCCAGGCCCTTATCTTGCACCTGAATTTCCGCCTCCTTGCTGTCCGCAGAGGTTGTCAGTGTCACGTGGACCGGACCTCCCTGCGGACAGTACTTGATGGCATTAGTGAGCAGGTTCGCGAGGACTTGCTCGATGCGTTGGGAGTCAATTGTCGCTTCCAGTTGTGGATGGTCCGTATGAAGTGTCAATTGGTGGAGCGTGGTGGTCTGCTGGGAGCGTTCCACCATGCGCTGGACTAGAAGTACAAGGTTGGCAGGGGCGAGGTGCAAGACCAATTGACCGGCCTGCAGACGCGAGGTATCTAGCAGATCGTTAGTGAGTTGGATCAACCGGTCTGTGGCTATGTCCAGATCCTGTAACATCTCCTGCTGCCAGTCCGCAAGTTGGGAGCCATTGCCGGACACTGAGTGTTGCAGAAGTGTTCCTACTGCTATTTTAAGCACCGAGAGTGGCTGGCGCAATTCATGGGCTGCAATCCCAATGAATTCGTCCTTGAAATACTCCGCCTCTTTGAGCAAGCTCACATCTTGATGGATCACCAGGGCCAGTGGCTCGCCACTCTGCGGTGGTTGGACACTTTCAGAATGCTCTGGCATGCCCAGACTGCGCCAATGAGGAGAGGACAACGGCACCGCATTCACCAGGATTGGCATGGTAGAGCGAGGAGGTCGGCGGATCATCTCCTGATGTTGCAATACTATTTCTCCGCCCAGCAGAGCGCGCATAGTGGCCCAGGCTTCCGGCTCGATCGGGTGCTCCTGAGCATCGACGATACGAATAGCATGCTCTTCTAAGAAATCGCGCATCGGCTGTTCGGGAGGCCATACCGCGCCCCAGACGCTTGCTGCCGCACGATTAGCCAGCACCAGGCGAGCGTCTTGTCCATGCACCACATAAATGCTACTGGGTACGATGTCCAGCACCTGCAGCAAGAAGGCACGCTGAGCAAGTGTCTCGGTGTGCGTGGCGGTTTGTGCCTGTTGCAGGAACCTCCGCTGGGTAATGTCCCGATTAATTTCTAGGAAGGCCTTTGTTACTCCTTGGGCGTCACGAAGCAGGATCTGACGGCTTTCGACCACGACCGTGCGGCCATCACGCCGGATTTGCACCAGTTCTCCTTCCCACTGGACCTCGCGTTCCAGGTGTGCCTCGACCACAGCGCGGCTCGTGGGAAAGCGCGTATGAAGTAGTGTGTGGCTGACACGTCCCAGGGCCTCCTGTTCGCTCCATCCATAGAGTTCTTCCGCCCCACGGTTCCAGGAGAGCACCCGGCTAATCGGATCTCGCATCAGGATTGCATCATGAGCGAGATGGATGAGCGTGCTTTGTGCCATCAGGTATTCCATCTGTTGCAGTTGCTCGCGTTCCAGCATTCGCTGTTGAGGAGTAACATCACGGATTGCGCCGATCACATGGAGTGCCTGGTCCAGGAGGATGGGACGTACACTGATATCCCCCGGAAACTCGCTGCCATCCTTGCGTCGTCCCATCAGGTCACGTCCCACTCCCATTGGTCGCTGAAGGAGGGTGGTCACATAGGAGCGTCGATGAGCCCCATGTACCGCGTGGAAACGCTCTGGCAACAGCACTTCCAGAGGTTGCCCGTACAGTTCGTGTGGATGGTATCCAAACAGGGTCGTTGCCTGCTCATTCATCAGGACGATTTTTCCCAGAGAATCGATCAAGATCGCGGAGTCCGGCGAAAGGGCGAGATGTGTCATCACCTCGGCCACCGTGATGGTAGGAAGGGCCGATGCCGTTGCCCATTCGTCTTGGAGCGGCGTCTCTGAGCTTGCCTGCTGGTGATGGTTAGTGGAGCGATCTTCTTGCTCATTGCTCATCGAGCTATCCTCCTTGATCCGGGTGAGAGACCCACGTCCCATTTTTCCTGGCTTCGGCCTCACTCTCCGCAAAAATGAACCCGGGTAATCCTTCTGCAAGGATTACTCATCATAGGCATTTTGTGGCAAGTGCTCGACTCGTGTCGAAAGGTGTTCGATCGTTGGCTGACTATAGATCCTCGTGGTATCGAGGGAGGCATGCCCCAGCAGGCTGGCCAACCCAACGATGGCGCGTTAGAAGTATACCATACCGATTATGGTGAGCGGAAGGAGGGTGTCACTTTCTCCAAAAACAGGTGAAAATGGGAGTTTGCACCTGTTTTTGGTCCTCTCAGTATACTGAAGAGTAGTAATTCCGCGTGGTGGTTTTTACACGTATCCTGGGCCTACCTCTAACAGGTAAGAGAAGAGAAAATCCTACAAATCCTGAACTGGCATCGTCTCCAGTTTACCCAAGTCAGAGAAGTTAAACTGGCTTCTCACTTTGCTAGTTAATGCGTCCTGCATAACGCTGGCGTAATCTTTCCCCTTGCTCTATGCCGCCTGGCACGTTGGCTGAAATGAAGGTGGGAGGTTCTATCCCTCGTGAGATGAGATTGCGAATAGTCTCGGCGGTAAGCATCTGGTCAATCAGCACGCCACTGAGCGATGAAATAGAGCAGGCTTTCCCACCTCCCGGCATTTCCAGCAAGGCGTCCCCAAATGGCCCACAGTTGTCAATGACGGCATCGGCAAACTCGTACAGTTTCTTACCGGAAGGATGACGTGACTCCGTTCGCTGTGTATGTTCGAGCGATGTCACAGCCACCAGCGCATGCCCATGGTCTTTCGCTTGTTGTGCAACCTCAACAATGGCAGCATTCACACCTGAGTTGGAGGCGATGATAAAAACATCTTGCGGTTCAATCCGATAGCAGGAAAGTATGGCTTGTCCAGCGGCTAAATCACGCTCAATGTCGGGTTTCCTCACTCGTTCGAGCGACCATTGCGCATGCAGTGCGAGGTCTTCCAGGTCTATCCTATTGACTGGTACAAGCCCACCAGCACGGCCTGCCAGTTCCATCGTGAGTGCGCGCGAATGACCCGTTCCATAGGCATGGATGATACCGTTCTTCTCGATGCAATCGGCGAAAAGAAGGGCGGCACGACGAATGGCATTGGACTGGGTCTGGCGAATGCGCTCAAGCACCTTGAACGCCTCTTGCCAAAAGAGCTCCAACCCGATTGGTTGCTGTTCAAACATGGGATCACCTTCTCAAAATGTACGCGTGATTTTTGTCAAGCTGCGTGGCTGATCGGGATTCAGTCCCTTATGAAGGGCTAAATAGTGGGCAAAGAGTTGACCAGCTATGATATAGGGTAAGGGTGCAAGCAGTTCAGCAATACTTGTCTGCACCTCTTTCGCTAGATCATTCCCACCCACCGTCCCCCCATTCCCCCGCACAATGCTTGTTGTAAGCTGGGGTAGTTCGAGGCGAATGCATGTTGTGGCGAGTTCCTGCAAACGCTCATCTTCCGTCACGACCAGACAATCTGCACCATGCTCACCCAGCCATTGCAGCAACAGTTGCGAATCGGTAGCGGTATGGCCGGGGGGAGCGAAGACGATGACGGGCAAACCTCGATCCACAAGGGCTGTGGGTCCATGGCGAAAATCGGCACTAGAAAAGGGGGTCGCGACAACATAGCAGGTTTCTGCCAATTTCAAGGCAGTCTCGCGGGCGGTACTATACTGGAAGACGCGCCCTAACACCACACAATCACGGGCATGAACGTAACGCTCGGCTACACGGGCGATAGTTTCCTCGCTCTTGAGTGCCGCCGTAACGAGTGCTGGCATCTGTTCGATGCTGGCACGGAGGAGTTCACCACCGGGCAAAAACGCGGCGAGCATTGCGAGAACCGCGCACGTGGTGGTATAGGTCTTCGTGGCGGCTACACTACGCTCAAAGCCCGCATGACACAGCAAGGTATGCTGTGCAGTTCGCGCCAATAGTGAGCCTTCCTGGTTTGTGATGCCCACCGTCAGGGCACCTGCCTGACGTGCCTGGGCAACAACTTCCACGATATCGGGGGATTCGCCTGACTGCGAGATACCTATAACCAACGTTCGTTCCAGCCGCAGCGAGGCACCGTAGAGCGTATACAGTGAGGGAGTAGCGAGAGCAACGGGAATACCGTTCAGATATTGAAAAAGGTACTGCGCATACAGGGCTGCATGGTCGGACGTTCCACGGGCGGCAAGTATCACCAGATCCACGCCACGCTGTGTCGCCTCCAAAGCGGCTTGGCGCACAGCATTAGCGGTGCCGCTCAGCGTACGTTGCAGCGCGGCTGGCTGCTCGCGAATCTCATTCAACATGTGCGTTTGTGCGGTAGGAAGGTTAGGTTCTAGCATGAGGATAGTCCTTTACACCCGCATAAGCAAGCAGACCACGTACCCAGGTCTGCTGAACGACACCGTGATGGTCCAGCGCAATCAGGTCTGCATCCGCTCCAGGCACGACCCTTCCTTTGCGATGCGCAACGCTGGCGATCTGGGCGGGTACGTGTGTTGCCATACTAATCGCCTCGGACCAGCCGAGTCCGCTAAAGGACACAATGTTGCGCACCGCACGGTCAAGCGTGAGTATGCTCCCTGAGAGTGCCCCATCGGCCAGTCGTACAGCCCCATCACGCACGGTGACTTTGCGCCCCACAAATTCATACTCCCCCTCCGCTAGCCCTGCTGGTGCAACGGCATCGGTGATGAGCGCGACATTGCGTGAGCCGCGAGCCGCGATGACAAGCCTCGTCACTGCCGGATGCAGATGAATGCCATCAGCGATGATCTCTACCGTCGCCCGCTGATCTGTCAGCAGTGCTCCTGGTACGCCAGGAGTTCGATGGTCGAGTGCCGACATCGCGTTGAAGAGATGTGTCGAGTGTCGAGCCCCCGCGTCAATAGCGCGAATAGTCTGTTCGTAGGTTGCCGCTGTGTGCCCAATGCAGGCCATTATCTTACAGCGGATGAGCGTTGCCAGGAAACGTTCTTCCTCATCTTCTTCTGGTGCATAATCAACGATGCGCAACCAGCCGCGCCCAAGTGCTGCCAGTTCCTCCATCTCAGCGGGATCAGGTCGACGAATTCCTGGCTCATATTGTGCCCCCTTCTTCGCCCGACAAATAAATGGGCCTTCCAAGCGCATACCAAGAATTTCGGCAGCGGCGGGATGGTTCTGCTGCTCGGCGGCACTCACCATGCGCTGCACCTGCTCTGCCATCTCAGGCCGACCGAGTGTCGCAATGGTGGGAAAGAACGAGGTCACCCCCGTTCGAGGAAGCTCACGAGCCATCGCCTCCACATCCTCTTGCGAACCAGTGGTCACATCATAGCCACAAAAACCATGCGTGTGGAGATCAATGTAGCCGGGAGCGAGGCTCCACGAGCCAAGATCAGTGACAGTTACCGCTTTCCCTGCTAAGTACAGGGCGATGCGCTCCCCAACTGAGGCAGCATCGGTTTCACGCCAAATGTCACGAATGGTTGTACCCTCAAGCACAACGGCGATTGGCCCCTCTATCTCTTCAGGCGCGTACAGCTTTCTTGCCAGCAACACCTGTATTTGTGAGGGGTGATCTACGGTGTTCTGTCTATCATCACGCATCGTTCACTTCCTTCATCCCAGGTCTCCTTCGAGAAGTGAGGCGAGTTTGTCAAGCGCACTCTCAGCATCGTCACCTTCGACCTTGAGTACAACCTGGTCGCCTAGTTCAACGCCAAGTGTCAGGACTGAGAGGATAGACTTTGCGTTGACCGTCTTCTCGTTTTTAGAGAGCGTTACCTTGCTCTGAAATTCTTTCGCGTTCTGTACAAATATGGCAGCCGGGCGGGCGTGTAACCCTGTCTTGCTCCCGACTTTGACTATTCGTTCCATCATATCTGCTCCTTATAGTAGACCATCTCTTCTTTGCTCGTGACAATCATGAAGCACGGTGTATGGCTGGCGACAAGCATGCTCGTCGCCAGCCATACACCGTGTTTCACACTTCTAGGACAAAGAGCACATCTCGTCCAGCCTGCACCTGCCCAGTAGCACGGCGTACAATCGTCCCATCACCAACGGAAACGACAGGACTCATCATCACCTTCCCTCTGCGCTCGATGGCTGCACGATCAAAGCGGACAATTGGCGTTCCAGCCGTGACCGCCTGACCCTCTGTGGCAAGACACTCAAAGCCCTCGCCTTGTAACTCGACCGTATCGAGCCCAAGATGTACAATCAACTCCACACCGCCATCAGCAGCGATGCCAAAGGCGTGTCCGCCTGGAAACAATTTGACGAGTTGTCCGCTCACCGGGGCCACGGCGACGCTACCTGATGGGTCGATAGCAACGCCATCACCGACCATTTTCTGCGCGAACACCTCATCTGGAACCTTTTCCAGCTCGATGACCATACCGTCAAGAGGGGCAAGAACCGATAGTTGTGCCATGATGATGCTCCTTTTTCACGCTTGCTTTTACGCTTCCGCCTCGTCAGTGCCACCCTTTTTCAAGAGGGTATTGATGCGGCTGGCAATACGATCAGATTGCGTTCCCAAGACAACCTGGGCAATCTTACCGCGCTTAATTACGCCAGAGGCACCCAGGCTCTTAAGTTGGGCATCGTCGATCTGCTCTGCATCATTGACATAGAGACGCAAACGCGTGATGCAGCCTTCTACGCTCTGCACATTCGACTTGCCACCAAGAGCGGCAAGTACTTCTCTGGCCAGAACGTCATCACGGTCTTCAGTCACAGGTGCCGCAGATGCTACAGCAGACGTTTTCTGAGCAGATGCCTTTGCGGGTTTCGGCCCACGCTGACTTTCAGGCAAAATCCAGTCTGCACTCAAACCAGTTGACGCTTCACCACGGCCCGGTGTCGCCAGATCGAAGCGGGTAATGAAGAAGCTGAAGATAAAGTAGTACAGGACACCGTAGACCAGCCCAACCACAAGCAGTAAGAGTGGATTGGTTGTGTTCGCTTTACTGAAGTTGAGCACATAGTCGATCAGCCCAGCCGAGAAGCCAAAGCCAATCTTGATGTTAAGCAGGTAACAGACCGCCAGAGAGGTTCCCGTCAGGATAGCATGTACGACGAAGAGAACGGGAGCAACGAAGAGAAAGGCAAACTCGATGGGTTCGGTGATTCCGGTCAGGAAGGAAGCGAATGCAGCGGAGAGCAGGATACCAGCCGCTACCTTGGGGAAGCGTGCATGGCGAATCATTGCCAAGCATGCCGCAGGCAAGCCGAACATCATCATGGGGAAGAAGCCTGCCATGTAGTTTCCGGCGGTGGGGTCGCCCGCGAAATAGCGGGTCAGGTCGCCATGTACGACTCCATGTGGCCCATTAAAGCTGCCCAGTTGGAACCAGATATAGGTGTTGAGCACATGGTGCAGGCCGAGAGGAATCAGCAGGCGGTTTAAGAGTCCGTAAATGCCTGCCCCCAAGGGACCAAGAGCCACGATTCCTGTACCCAGTGCATTGATCCCGCCCTGGATAGGTGGCCAGATTAAGCCGAAAAGGGCCCCGAGTATCAGGGCGGCAAGGGCAGTGATGATGGGGACGAAGCGTTTGCCACCGAAGAAGCCGAGATAATCGGGAAGCCGAATGTCATGAAAGCGGCGATAGAGTCCAGCCGCAACCAGCCCAATGATAATTCCCGAGAGCACCCCCATAGAGATACTGGGATCAGGCTGACCAGCCACCTGTGGAATGATCGTGTTGAAGACCGCACTAAATACTAGAAATCCGACGAGGCCAGCGAGCCCAGCTGCGCCTTCCCCACCGGCGAGACCAATCGCAATGCCGATGGCGAAGATCAGCGATAGGTTGGAGAAGATAGCATTTCCGGCGGCAGCTATCCAAGTGATGTTGAGCAGATCAGGCTGACCCAGCCGCAAGAGTAGTGCCGCGGCTGGCAACACGGCAATGGGGAGCATGAGTGAACGGCCAACGCTCTGTAGCGCGCCCAGTACCCGATCACCCCCACTGGGTCCAGTTGATGTAGAAACCGTAGCACGAGACGATGTGTTAACAGAACTCATCGCAAATTCTCCTCTCGTAAAGCGAGACCAATGGAGTAATTCTCCTAAAAACAGTTCATGCAAGAACTATACTGTGTAACAAGTGCTTTGTCAAGATGTCTAGACCTCTAGATTAGAATCATTATTTGCTACAGGTCTAGACTTCTAGATAAAAATATGGCATCATAAAGAGCAGGGGTCATATTGTTCAGAAAAGATGAAAAGAGAAACGTGGTATATGGCACTGAACTATCTAAAGCAGAGTAAAAATATTAACAAACAGAGTCCCATTCCTCTGTATTATCAAATTATGAACCAACTGCGCGAAAAGATTGCCAGAGGTGAGTATCCGGTTGAGGGCGCATTGCCGCCAGAGCGAGAATTAGTTGAGACCTATCAAGTCAGTCGCATGACGATTCGGCAGGCCCTTTCAGAGTTAGTTAATGAGGGCATTTTGGTGCGACGTAAGGGTATTGGTACCTTTGTTGCTCCCCAGAAGATTGAGCAGGCTTTAAGTAGCCTGACCAGTTTTACCGAAGATATGGCACAGCGCGGCATGAAAGCGAGCAGCCGCATCATCTCTTTCAAGGAGATAATACCTGACCCTACGATTCGTAAAACACTGGGCTTGCATACAGAAGAGAAGGCTTTTGAATGTGTGCGGTTGCGGCTGGCAGATGAAGAACCCATGGCATTGGAAACGACAACGCTTACTGCGGCTCTCTGTCCAGGGCTGGAGCGAGAAACCCTGGAAAATCAATCGTTATATAAGGTTTTAGCAGAGCAGTGGGGCATTGAACTGGATTACGCCACACAGAGTCTGGAGCCGATCCTTGCTCCACCCTATGAGGCCAAGTTACTACATATTGCACCCGGTGCGCCGCTCCTCCTGATACACCGCGTCACCTACGACGCGAACGATCGCGCTTTTGAACACGTCAAATCGCTCTATCGCGGCGACCGTTATAAGTTTGTGACTGACCTCCATCGGAAATCCAGCAGATGAAGCATCAGATATCCTTGGCGACGAAGTGGCACTTTCTCGCCCTCACCCCTTGAGGCCACTGCGGGCAATGCTGCGCACGAACGCATCCTGAAATAACAAGAAAATGATCACTGCATCAAGCAAAGCTTATCAATGAGCAAGAAGTTTATGAACAGATACAACTATTAGAAGCTGAGCAAACTCCAATTTTGTTTAAATTTGAACCTGCTGGTACTGATGATGCTAACAGTACATATCTCAAATGGACTACTGACTCTGAATAACTTTCATTGCTTACTTTGCCTGTAAATGTGCTTATTGTATGGGAAGATTTTCGCACATTGCGTGGGAGGTTTGGTCTCTTTCATGATGCACCGTCGCGTGGGAAATCTCACACAATGTGCAAATTCTCTCCCACGCAACGAGCACATTTACACCTATGCCTACGACGAAGGAATGGATGGACCTATGGGCAAAAGAAATTATCTTATCGAGGGCGTTTCCGGCACTGGCAAGGGCTCGGTATGCCAAGAGCTTCGTCGGCGCGGCTACGCAGCCGTTGATGGCGACAACGAATTAGCCTACCAAGGCGACCCTCAAGGCGAGGGGATTATTTCACATAACGGGGAGCTTTATGGTAGCTTTACAGAAATGCGAGGCAGTGGCATAATAGAGCAGCAAATATGTCCCCTTATGGAGGTCCCCTTATGCCACTCGATATCGAACTCTACCGCCGCATCGTCTCGGTGCCTGTGAGACGCGGTACCCAGGATCTCCGACACATCAGTGTGATTGACATCCAGCCAGAGGGAGCCACGCAGACGCTCATTTTCGTGCATGGCTTTGGTGGCGACATTTCGCAATGGCTCCACCAGTTGTGCTTCTTTGGGCAGAGCATGCACGTGGTTGCCCCCAACCTACGTGGGCATGGCTTAAGCGATGATCCTGTCGGACTCGCATACACGATGGACAGTTTTGTCCATGACCTGGAAATCGTCTTGGACGCCCTGCAAATCCAAGAGCCAATCCATCTGATCGCACACTCCTTTGGGGGAGCCATCGCCACTGATTACGCAGTCCGTCACCCTGAGAAGGTACTCAGCCTCGTGTTAATCGGTGTTACGACACATTTCACCATGCCCGCCCTGCTGGGGAGATTGATGCGCATCCCCGATCCCCTTTTTAGCTTCGCGGCAAAACAATTCCGCGTTGCGCTCTTTGCTCCACAGCGAACGCTCAAAGGAATCCATGATGGTATTATGACCAACTGGCAAATGCCATCGTTTACCACTCCCACACTCGTCGTGCTTGGCTACCGCGACAAGGTCTTCCGTCGCAAACTCTATGAGGATGTGCTCAGTCGCAATCCTGGCGCACAATTGGTCGATATTCCAGTCTCAGCACACCTCGTGCAGCTCGAACGGCCAGATGCCGTCAATCGAGCCATCAGTCGCTTCCTTGAGAAACAGCCAGATGCGAAGACGATCAAAGAGGGTGTGAAGAAGCCACAGAACATCTTCCAGCGCATTGCACGCAGGATTTCGTTCGCGTCCCAACACAGCGACATGCCCTGGCTCAACCACTATGAGAGCGGTGTCCCAGCTCAAATCCCACAGCCCAAACAGCTCCTTCATGAAATGCTCAGCAGCAACGCCGCCGCTTTCCCGCAGCGTCCCGCCATCTTCTTCTTTGATCGACAGATACGGTATCGTGAGCTGGACCAGTTGAGCACACGCTTTGCCCATGCCCTGCGCGGCCTGGGTATCAAGCAGGGTGATCGTGTTGGCATTGTGCTGCCCAACATTCCCCAGTGCGTGATCGCCTTTTATGGCGCGCTCAAGGCTGGAGCGGTCATTGTTTTAGGCAACCCTCTTTTGCAAGAACACGAGCTGCATCGCCAGCTGCGAGACACAGGCGTGCGCGTCCTGCTCACGCTGGAGTCCATGCGTGAGGTGGCCACACGGGTATGTGCCGATACGAGCGTCACGCAGGTGATCTTTACCACTGTTCGTGAATACCTACCGACACGTCAGCGCGACGTGCTGCTCCAACTCATCAAAGAGAATCCCCTGACTGAAGCACTGCAAAGCCCATTTTTAGCACGAGCCGCAAACTCCAGCACTGCTTCTCTGGCTCCTTCGGGTCGGCCAGTATTTCGGGTATCCTCGTTTCGTAGCTTGTTACGTCGCCAACCAATTACGCCACTCGCAAGTGAAGCAGCCTCGCATGATTTGGCACTCATCCAGTACACATCAGGCATAGCTGGTCTGCCCAAAGGGGTCATGCTCACGCACGGCAATCTCATTGTCAATGCGGCCCAGCTCTGCCATGTGCTGACCGATAGCAAGCGGGGCCATGAGGTCATTCTTTCGATGTTCCCACTCTCACATATTTATGGCATTACCAGCGGAATGAACACGGCAATGGCCCTGGCGGGCTCACTGCTGCTGGTCCCAACAACGGATACAGATGTGATGCTCGAAGCGATCAAACGCTATCAGCCGGGTTTGCTGATTGGCTATCCAGGTCTGCTGCTTGAGATGGCAAACTATGCCAATGTGCGCAGCTACAACGTTTCGGCCATTCGCGTCTGCATCAGCAGTTCAGCACCGTTATCGGTCGAGGTACAAGAGGGGTTTGAGAAGCTGACACGTGGCCACCTGATAGAGGCCTATGCCCTGACGGAAGCCTCTCCCTGGACGCACATCAATCCCATCAAGGGTGAGCGGCGCATTGGCAGTATTGGCCTTCCCTTGCCCAGCACGAATGCACGCATCGTTGACCTAGTGACAGGAGAACCGCTACCAGCGGGAGGGGTAGGAGAACTGCTGATACGTGGGCCACAGGTCATGCAAGGCTACTGGCAGTTGCCAGAAGAGACGGCCAAGCCACTGTACGATGGCTGGTTACGCACCGGCGATGTGGCGCAGATGGACGAGGATGGCTTCTTCACCTTCATTGATCGCAAGCAGAATCTGACCCTCTCTGTCACACACCAAATCTATCCGCGTGAGGTGGAGGAGGTCTTATATGAACATCCCAAAGTCTTCGAGGTGGCAGTGGTAAGCATGCCCCAGCCAGCAAACAGGGATGATGGGAACACAGCGAATATGGCTGCCATACCAAGTACGCCCAACACAACAGCAACTCCGATCATAACCGCCTATGTTGTCGTCAGGCATCGTCAACGCGTTACTACTGAAGAGCTACTAGCCTATGCCCGTGAGCGTTTAGAGGACTATCAGATGCCGCACCGCATCGTGTTTCTCACTGAACTGCCGAAAAACGCCGATGGCAAGGTCGTCAAGGGCCTGTTATTAGGGAAGGAACCAACCCAATAGCAGCAGCGAAGCTTCCTTTCCGACCGCCTGACGCGCTAGCGTCTTCCTTGCATCTTGCCTGACGCGAAGCGTAGCCAACTCCGCTCCGACCGCCTGAGCGATAGCTAGGACGATAGTCCGTTGGCGGTCGGAATACAGAGAGTTAGACAGTGGCGTTGGCAAGATGCGTAAGTAGTAGCGCGGCAGCGCGTTGGAGGTCGGAATAAGGAGGTGCCCACTAGGGACATCTTAACTACGGAGGATAGACATATGGCAAAGATACGCTTAATGATTGTGGATGACCACGAGGTGGTACGCCTGGGCATGCGTGCCGCTTTTGAATTAGAGCCGGACATCGCCATTGTTGGCGAGGCCAGTGGTGGTGCCGAAGCCGTAGCGAAGGTGGGAGTACTAGACCCGCAGGTTATTTTGATGGATGTGCGTATGAGCAATGGCGATGGCATCGAGGCCTGCCGCGATATCAAAAGCTGCCATCCCGATGTCGCGGTGTTGATGATCACATCGTATACCGATGAAGAGGCCATCTTGCATTCCGTCATGGCCGGTGCTAGTGGCTATCTCATCAAGAACACGCGACGCGATGACCTGCTCAAGGCGGTGCGCTTGGTCGCCTCTGGTCAATCGCTGCTGGACGCCAATGCTACCCAAAAGACGGTGACGCGCATCAACACGCTGGCCAACGGCACGGCCCATATCCCTGGCGAAGAACTTACTGATCGTGAGCGCGAGGTATTAGCCCTGGTAGCCCGTGGCTATACGAACAAACAGATTGCCGAAGCACTCTATGTCAGCGAGAAAACCGCCCGTAACCATGTCAGCCACATTCTCGATAAGCTCGGCCTCTCGCGCCGCAGCGAGGCTGCCGCCTTCGCCGTCGAACACAAGATTGTGCCACCACGCAACACAAACGAAAACGTGTAAAATGTTCCTCATAGAGAGAGGGTCGCATGTCGTATATTGGTTCGGACCAGGAGTATTTACGAAATTCGCAGTATAAGGATGCCTCAAATCTGAATGCGCGTGTGCAATTGCATGCACGTTTTGGAGCGAGCAAAAGTAATTGGCAGCAGTGGGTCTTTGATCATTTTCAGTTGCCAGCGGAGAGCCGCGTGCTTGAACTGGGCAGCGGACCAGGCTATCTCTGGCTCAATAATCTGCAGCGTATCCCTACCAGTTGGCACGCGATGGTGTCATTCGTATTCGTCGCGTTTCAGGCTTATTTGAAGCCATCGCATAAGAGCTGGCAGAGCAACTATGGCAGAGCCGTGATTTTTAGATTGTTATACACCACCTCAGTATTCGCGCCGCCATTGGTGCTTGAGGCAAGGAAGGCAAGCTTGCCCTGTGTGAAGGTAGTATCATTCATAGAGATGAGAAAGCTGCCATTCGCGTAGAACAGCAAATCACCGTTGCCGCGTGCAATCAATTGTAGCGTGTTAGTCCCGGTGCCTGTTTTCAAAGCCTTTGTTGCAGTCCAAGGTTGCAAAATTGCATTGCCCGCGCCCGTTGAAAAATTGCCAGAGGCGGAGATTTTGTAGTTGCCCTGACTATCTACCTCGAACAGGTAGCCAGAGTAGGCACCAAGCGTTTTGAGGCCAACACGGAAGAAGACGCCACCACTATGCCCACTGAGTATGCTCATATCAACGGAGGCGGTAAAGTTCTGATAGGTGTTTGCATCCTCGCGGCAGCCTTGAATTTGTCCCTTATCGAAGGCATCAGTACCCACAGTGATATGATAGCCATCCTGCTTAAAGACACAGTTACCAGTTTGATCCCATTGGGCAGCCTGCACATTCGCGCTTGTACCATCGGTCAACGGGTCTTGATACAAAGTTGTGCCAGTGGTCGCGGTCTGGATAACTCCGGCGGTCGCTTTAACCTGTGCCTGCGCGGTCGCAGTCACACCGACAATTGCGGTCGCCGTGGCATTCTTCGCTTGTTGGGTAGCGTTCGCTACCGCCTGTGCCGTTCCTGTCAAATTTGGTGTGGGAGACGATGCTCCTACCGCCGTGGTTGCCCCGGCAGCGATCGCGCTTTGGCGTGAGGTGGGCGCAGTAGGTGTGCTGTTCTTCCCCAGATTGGGGTGTGTCGCCACATAAATTATTGGGCCGATCACGGCAAGCAAGACAACGAGGGCAATTATGGTAACAGCACGAGCACGAGCCTGTTCAGGAGTGGCACGTCTGCGCACGCGGCGTGCTGAAGTTCGCGGTAGAGTCGCGGCTTGTCGATTGGCTACCGCAGGTGCCTGCCCTGCTGATGGCGCATTTGAGCGCACTCCCCGTTGTGGAACCGCGCTAGTGGGGGCATTGGCAAGCTCAGCCAGCGGTGCAAGCCGCTCATCCTGCATATAAGGCACTCCCCTATTACCCCCAATTCCCCCAATTCCTCCTGCCAGAACTTCATTCTCATTGACGCCGCTGCTTCCAGAAGCTCCCTGCTCAGGAATGGCTTGGCAGAACGCCTCTGCCAGCGCGCTCGCGCTCTGATAGCGTTGCTGCGGCTGCTTTGCCAATGCTCTCAACACGACCTGCTCAACCTGTGGCGGCAATGCAGGCACATACACACGAGGTGATGGCGGTTGACTGTTCATATGCATGGAGACTAGAGCGATCTGGTTTTCGGCACTGAAGGGCAAACGCCTTGTCACCAGTTCATACAGCAATACGCCGAGGGAATAGAGGTCACTTAAAGCATCGGCACGACGGTGCGGCTCGAAGAGTTCGGGGGCGACATAATCGACCGTGCCCAATACGTTGCCCGTGCTGGTCAGTTGCGTTGTCTCGTTCGTCATACGCGCAATGCCAAAGTCTGCCAGATAACAGGCCCCATCGCTACTGAGCAGGACGTTAGAGGACTTGATATCACGGTGAATAATGCCTTGGGCATGCACATAGTCGAGGGCATCCGCGATGGCACGCATATAATAGCAGGACTCACTGAGCGGAATCGGGGCACGGCGGATGCGTGCGCGCAACGTGCCACCATCCATGAAAGGCATAGTGATATAGTAGTGACTGAGGCCATCAATGACACTTTCGCCAGTATCATAGATCGGCATGAGATGAGGGTTGCTCAGATTGCCCATCAGTTGCGCCTCACGGATAAAACGGCGCAACATATCCTCGTCCTCGCGCTTGAACACCTTCACCGCGACACGCCGATCAAAGGCGGTATCATCTGCGAGGTATACATCCGCCATGCCACCGCGTCCGATCAGTTGTTTGATTCTATACCGTCCTAAGGTACGCCCCTCAAGACCTGCCATACCATTTCTCCAGGAATGTGTTCCCAAACTATTATCATATCAGCATATATCGTTATTACACTGAGCAATATAACCCTTAAAGCGGATTTACGCAAGTAGGTAGCATGATGGAGATGAAAGAAATGGGTTATGGTTGGTAATCGCGTGCGATTACCAACCATAACCCATTTCTTTCATCTCCATTAGGGAAATGTTATTCGCGGTCGGCCACGATGGAGCCAACGCGGTCGGCGAGGGTGGGGTCACGGCGTGTCAAAATGACGGCGTAGATAAGCGCAATCACGATGATAGCCAGGCTAATCCAAGGGAAGAGGTTGAATGGCGCGGGTTGCCCCGGTTGCACCAACTGCTCCAGCGGAAAACCGATAGCCAACACGCCAAGGATCGGCAAGATGAGGTGCCTAACCAGTGAGAACTGCTCAGGATGATTTCTGCGGTAGTAGAAGGGCAAGGCGATATTTGAGACAAGGTAGACCACAGCAATCAGAATAGTACCAAGCGTGGCAATCTCTCCGAAGAACGCGATAGGATCTACCGTCCAGCCGAAGATGTAGGTAATCGCCAGACCAATACCGGAGAAGACAAGAAAGCTTACCCACGGTGTGTGATACTTGTTATGCACACGCGCGATGCCACGTGGAAGCAAGCCTTCACGGGCCGCATTAAAGATCAGGCGAGCCTGCGAATTCGAGCCTGCAATCATCGCGCTCATAGTCGAGGTGAAGCCCGCTATAAAAGCAAACAACGCCAGAATAGCAGAAATCTTTTCTGCCGCCACAATAAAGGGTACTGGCACCGGCAAAAGCGCGACTGCCGCCAGTTTGTTCGTATCGTAGTTAAAAGCAACGACGGTCGCGTACATGAACACGATGTAGCTCAACGCCATGAGCAGAATACTAGCATAAATGGCTTTGGGCACATTACGACGCGGATCAGAGGTTTCCTCAGCAAGCGAGGCAGAATTCTCCCATCCTACGAACATGTACACGGCAATCGGAAAGCCGAGTCCTATGCCGCTCAGACCGCCCGCAATGTTAGCGGGGTTAAAGGGAGCCAGCGAAAGATGCCCGCCATTGGCAATGAGCACTATGGCCGATACTAGCACCAGAACGGCCATCTCCAGGAAGAAGAAATAGCCTGCCCATTTTGTCGAGAGACTCACGCCTCTTACCATAAGGAAGAAAACGATGACGACAAAGACCAGCGTCAAAATCTGCCACGGTATATTGATACCGAGATACTTTTGCAAAATGATCTGTGTCCAGCCGCCGGAGATGTCGATGACCGACGACATAGCGATGATGTAACCCAGGCTTACCACAATCGTGGTGGTTACAGCCATGATGGGCCCAAATGTTTTCCCGATGAAGGTGATGAACGAGCCGGTGGAGGGAATTGACTTGGAGAACTCTGCTAGCGTATTGCCAAGCAAGGCGATGGCAATGGCGGCCAAGATAATGATTAAGGGAGAGCCAATCCCGGCTACCCCCGCGATAAGTGCAGAACTAAAAAAGAAACTCATGGCGGGGGCAATATTCGCCATGGTGGACGTAGCAATGTCTACCAGCCCCAATGCTCCCTGTTGAAGACGCGGCACAAAGGGAATCGGGCCAAGCGTTTTCCCTTCAACAGGCATCGTTTCGTCTGAACTCATTGATAACCTCTTTTTCTGACAAGTTCCCTCACATAAAGTGAGAACCGCGGTCAAACGATGAAACGAAAGTGCGAAGCCCTATCTCATAGGATAGGGGAATAGCAAGCTAGTGGAAGCTCCTTTCTTTTTGATACTATTACTACGATTTGGGCATAGAAAAAATCACATAATAACGGTTTAACTCTGTGAGCGGGGTGCGCTTGAGCCACGGATGAGCAACTGGCCCTTGAGAATGACCTGCCGTGTTGAGCGATTGGGGTCGGCGATCCGTTGCAAGAGGAGATCCGTCGCGGTTTTGCCGATCTCATAGGTTGGTTGGACAATCAGGGTAAGCGGTGGCTGCACCAGCGAGGCCCAGGTAGTTTCATCGAACGTGACCAGGGCGATCTGATCGGGAATGCTCAGGTCGCGCTCACGAATAGCTTGTAACGCCCCTGCTGCCAGCACACTATTCGTTACAAGCAGCGCGTCGGGTGCTGGTGCCGTATCGAGAAGCTTTAAGGTGGCCGCGTAGCCTGATAGATATACACCATATACGACCAATATAAGAGGAGGGGGTCTGTCGCTGAGACAGGCCCCCTCCTCTTGTTACACTACCCCTAAATACGCCAGAGGACGATCTTCAGGTGCATCTTACCAATTGTCTTTACGCTGTACACAGCTTGTTTTATCATCAGCCAGAGCAATGGCACTAAAAGCCACAGGGCAACGAACACGGTATAGAGTGCAAAATCCTTGCTGTAAGGACTAATATTCATATAGGTATGTTGCATGAGCGGGCGCCAGAGCACGCTATAGAGTGGGTGATAATGGCAGAGATATTCAAGAGCATAGTTATTCGCGATGCAGATTTTGCCCAGATCGCCAGAGTCATAAAGAGCACCATTCATTCCCACCCAAAAGGATAACAGGCAGACACCCAATGTGAGGAGATTGGCGAAGAAGGATGAGCTGGGTTTGCGCAGGCGCACGGCAATCGCAAACGAAGCTGGGATACAGGCGAACAGAAAGAAACGAGGCCCCCAGAACCAACCGCCATACCATGCCCACCAGGAAGCATAAACAAGAATCAAGCCCACCACAAAACTCATCCACAGGAGATAGCTCATATAAAGTTGAGATTTTGTCTCTTCCTGCAAGCGAAAAATAGCGTGCTTCACAGGTAACAAGAGACCGGGTACAAAGAAGATGAGCCCTTTGCCGAACGAGAATAGAATGGAGAGCAAGCCAATCGCGAAAGGCGTCGAAAATTGTTGATGCCCATAGCCACTATTCAACGCGCTACCCCGACGTAGCCAAGCTTCAGCCAGTATGAGCAGAGCAGCAGCAAAAACGAGCAACACATAACGCAGGCGTCTCGTGTCCACTATCTGCTTGCAAGATAGCAAGATTAAGCCAATGATGGAGGCCGGAGTATTGGCTACCCCCAGAACGACGGCGAACCAACCAATAGAGGCAGGTCCAAGCAGTGCTATCAGGACACCAAACCCGACGACGAGTGCCGTAAATGTTTCCCCACCGAAGAAAGTCACCTGATTACCAAACATGGAAGCGACAATCAGCAGCAAAAAGAGTTTGCGCAAGAGGCCAGCATCGACGCGCTTTTGCAGCAGAAGATACGTGGAGAGACAAGCCGCTGCCAACAGGAAGACATTATATTTATGAAACCACCAGAGCGGGTCTCCATTTGCGTGCCATTTGGCGACCAGCCATAAAACGGCGATGAGGGCAGCAACGAGGGTATAGTTATGAAAAAGATTGGCTTGCACACGCTTGCGCACCAGAACGTAGGAGATTACGAGAAAAACGATGAGCAACACAAGCAAGATTTTGTAGGACCAGAGCCACGATGGGGCTTGGTGAAGTGCGCCGCCGAAAATATAGAGTGGCAGCGAAAATAAGGGTCCTATCAGTGAGTAGCCTGTATTTGCTATTTTCCCAGCCAATAATTGCTTGACGGCATCGGCGCGGATAGTGCCATCGGCAAAGTAACGAACGGGCAACCATTCCAGCATTGCCAGAAAGCCCGCGAAAATTAAACATGTTTCAAATGATGCAGCGGCATAATCGCGATATTTTTGCGAGACGTGTAGATTAGTCATATATTCCATTTTCTCCATTGCAGTTGGGAGAACCCCATCATCCACGTAAGCCAGATTGGGACTGACGATTACTATTGTCAGTCCTCTTATGTTTGATTATACTTTTCCCGCCAAAAATTACCCCAAATAGGGTATAATAATCGTCAGTAAAAAATTAAACTGTCGCTCGCCATACCGTTCCCATATCCTCTACAATTCCTGCAATGATTAAAAAATGATCGCCTTCAGATCAGGGAGAACAAGGGTGATGGTAAATCGCTTTGAGCGCGAGAGGCAGGAGGTCGGCGACTACCGTTTGCTCAAGGGGCTGGGCAAGGGCGGTTTTGGCGATGTCTACCTCGGTGAACATATCCGTGATCACACATAGGCCGCTGTTAAGGTGCTGCGCACACGGCTCACACGCAGTGATGAGCTAAAGGAATTCATCTTAGCACAGCTAGCAAGGTCCTTCTCTCCCTGCTTGTCCTCCTACTACTGATAGGGGCAAGTGTAGGGCTTGTCTATACAACAGGAAAAATAGTGACAGATATTGCACATAATGCAGCTACAGCAACCTCCCTAGCACAAAGAGCCGCTATCGACGCATACAATCAGGCAGCAGCAACAAATGGCGTGATGTTCGGCTTCAATGTCGGCCGGTTGCTCTTGGTTGTTAAACAACAGCAAGCAGCCGACATTCTGGTGAAGTTGAAGTATTAGAACAAGGAGTTTTGTTCGTCAGGCGGTTTGTCCTTTCGTCGCTTCTTTTCCTTGCGTCGCTCCGCCTCGACGAGTTTGCGGATATTTTCAGCTCGTGGCAAATCTTCCGGTTTCTGTTTGTGTATCTCCTCTATGGCCTTTCTCACACTCGCTCCTACATCATGATGCGTCGCAATCGCAACGCTCTCATTTTTCACCCGATCTCGCTGTAACTTTGCATCGGTAGCCGTGATACGAAAAAGGTTCGCGGCCAAGGCTTCTGGCCCCATAATATCAAGGATTTCGACCCCTGACGGAACGTTCCAAAACGTCGCAAGTTGACCCGAAGTCATAGTATACATGCCGTGATAGCCCGCATCATGGAATAAGCCGTTCTCTGCTCTATGGACATTTGAGACAAACATCCAATCGTCAGTTCTTGGTTCCTCCACCGTAGTTTCACATGCCGTTTCCGACATGCCAGAGCGTCCTACTCCCCAAGCGTTTGTGTTCCCCTGGAACTCAGGGTA
>JBBPYR010000059.1:0-7579 GCA_038199755.1 Ktedonobacterales bacterium
TCCACAGATGGGTCACGTTGTAGCCCATACCCCTGAGAGGTAACCGCAAGTCGCTCATCTCCCTGCTCTTGCTGCGCAGGATGCACCTCGGACGCCCCATTTTGTAACAAGACCTTGAGCGCATCTTGCATCCGCTCTCCGGCCTCCACCGTCACAACTACAAAATCAGAGACCACCGACTCCTTTTTAGCCTCGGCCAAACCCAACCCTTCCGCAACCTCATCACGCCCGGCCACGCCGATCACATCATCAGCAAAGCCCACCCGTTTGAGTTCAGCAACCGCCCGTTCCGCCCCTATACGCTCCGGGAATATACCCGTAACCGTCGCACGCTCAATCGACATTGACATCAAACAGCTTTCCTTTCTAATCAAAACCAGCACAAAAACATACACGTATATACCCATCATCACATTTCAGCAAGCATAACTACTTTCTACACGTGCCATACCCCACTATCAGTTGTGGCACCTTCAAACAAACAGGCAACTTCAATCGTATACACAGTAACAACTATACAAGCTTTGTTATAATAGGAGAAACACAGAATGCGAGACCCCGTAGGGGACGGAGACGGAGTTTGCGAGTGCCGTACATAGAGAGACGTATGTGCTAGACAACCAACAAGAAACCTTGTCACAGAACATTGCCTGCGTGCAAGCAATCATTGCCCAGGCCAGCGAGCGCGTTGGCCGTTCACCACAAGAGATCACGCTGGTCGCGGTCTCCAAAACGAAGCCGCTAGAGTTGGTGAAGATCGCCTACCAACTGGGTGTGACGAACTTCGGTGAGAATCGCGTGCAAGATGCTCTGCCCAAAATCGCCGAGTTTCACCCACCCGATCTGCGCTGGCACATGATTGGACATCTGCAAAGCAACAAAGCCGCAAAGGTCGCAGGCATATTCGCGTGTGTACAGAGCCTGGATAGCCTGCACCTAGCCCAGATACTCAACCGTCACGCCGAAGAGCTGCAACTACGCTTGCCAGTGCTGCTCCAAGTGAACATCTCAGGTGAGCAGAGCAAAGAGGGCATGACGCCACAGGATACGCCCGCGCTAGCCCGCCAGATCGTGAGCCTACCCCATCTTGAGGTACAGGGCCTGATGACGGTGGCTCCACTGGTACAGAACCCGGAAGAGGTGCGCCCGGTATTTCGCGCCCTACGTGTGCTCCAACAGCGTCTGCGCGCTGAGGTTGCGGGCAGTGCATGGCAACACCTATCAATGGGCATGACCGATGATTACGCCATCGCCATTGAAGAAGGAGCAACCATCGTTCGTGTTGGACGAGCGATTTTCGGCGAACGTGTTTCTAAGATCAAAGGAGAATAATAACACATGAAAATTGATGATATATTGATGGGACGCCGCGTCCGGCAAAACCACGCACTGGAACATGCCACCTTCACCATTCTGGCTGATCGCAACCCCACCTTTAGTGGCAGTGCGCGTTCATTCTCGGACGGCTTCATCGTCTTCGCGGACGTAGATTTAGGTGAATTGCGCCGCTGCGCCGACGAAGCACTCAGCCGCCTGCAAGCCGGAGAAGCTGAGCTAGCCATCCATCCCAACTGCGGCACCAACCTTGCCGTGGGCATCTCACTCGTCACCGTCGGCACCCTGCTCGGCATGGCCTCCAACCATACACGCACCCGTGTTGCTGCTGCCGCTGCCTCCTCATTCGCGGGTTGGGCCGCAGCCCGTCCCGTTGGTGAATACATGCAACGCCACTTCACGACCCTTCCCGATCTCAAAGGCGTACGCATCACCGAGATTTATCGTCGTCAATTCCTGGGAGCTACCTTCATCCAGGTCCATACCGTACAGGAGTAATTGAGCCCATGCCATCTCCATTACCTATTCCTATTCTGCATTTGATTGTCGTATACGGCATTGGCATCATCCTGTTCGCCATCTTCGCCCGTGTCATTGCCTCGTGGTTCCGCATAGACGAGCGTTTCGCCATCGTGCGTTTCCTCGCCTATCTGACCGATCCATTCCTGCTGCCAATTCGCCGCTTCGTGCCGCCCGTTGGCTTCCTCGATATGTCCTGGATTATCGCCACCTTCATGCTCCAAACCGTACAAATACTCCTATTGCAATCGCTTCCCAATAGCTGGTAAGCACAACATACAAGCAGCGGAAGGTGTATTCTGTCTCGGCAGAATACACCTTCCGCTTTGTTCTGTTTACCAAACCCTAATTGCATCTTGAGCCTTTCTTGAAGTCCCTCTGCTATAGTAACTCCGTCTGGTGTTTCTCTAGCGACGACCCATGAAGGAGCAAGCCATGAAAGCAGAGGCGGCTAAGTCCTCTAAGACGTTCCGATACCTTTCGACTTGGATGTTTACCTGTTTGATTGCTAGCACAATGTTAGCTGCCTGTAGCCTCACCGCTTCAACAAATCAGGCACCGAGTCAGGCATCAACCCAAGGGACCAATCAGGGTTCAACAACTGATGACATTCACAAGATTAAGCATGTCGTGGTCATCATGCAAGAGAATCGTTCGTTTGATACCTACTTCGGCACCTATCCGGGCGCAGATGGTATCCCCGTACAAAACGGTCAGTTCACGGTTTGCGTGAACAATCCCCAAACGGGTCAGTGCGTCAAGCCCTTTCACGACGCGCAAGACCTGAACCACGGCGGTCCACATGGCGCACCAAATGCGACCAACGATATCAATAATGGCAAAATGGATGGTTTTATCCAGCAGGAAGAAGCAGGACGCAAAGGCTGTAAAAACCCCAATGATCCCCAGTGCAGCGCAACGGGCACACCCGATGTGATGGGCTACCATGACGCCCGCGAAATCCCCAATTACTGGTCCTACGCCCAAAACTATGTGCTACAAGATCACATGTTTGAGCCAAACGCCTCGTGGAGCCTCCCGGCCCACCTGTTCATGGTCTCGGCATGGTCCGCCAAGTGTACCACACCCGGCAATGCCGCCAGTTGTACCAGTAACATTGACCGACCGGGTGGCACGAAGCAGCAACAAAAGGGTGCCGACTACGCCTGGACAGATTTGACCTACCTGATGTATAAGTCCAAGGTCAGTTGGGGTTACTATATCACCGATGGTACCGAGCCCGATTGTGCCAACGATCAAGAGGATTGTGCTCCGGCCAAGCAAAACGCCAAAACGCCTGGCATCTGGAATCCCCTGCCCAACTTTGATACCGTCAAGCAAGATGGCCAAATCAACAATATCCAGGGCGTCACCAATTTCGTCAATGCCGCCAAGAACGGCACCCTGCCAGCCGTCTCGTGGGTCGTCCCCAACGGCCAGGTCAGTGAGCATCCGCCAGCCCTCGTCAGCGCAGGTCAAACCTACGTCACCAACCTTATCAACACCGTCATGCAAGGCCCAGATTGGAACAGCACCGCCATCTTCCTATCATGGGACGACTGGGGCGGCTTCTACGATCACGTCACCCCTCCTCATGTCGATGTCAATGGCTATGGCTTGCGCGTCCCTGGCATCGTCATCAGCCCATACGCGAAAAAGGGCTACATTGATCAGAAGACACTCAGCTTTGACGCCTACCTCAAATTCATCGAAGACGACTTCCTGAGCAGCCAACGGCTCGACCCCACCACAGATGGCCGACCAGACCCGCGCCCAACCGTGCGCGAAAATGCCGCCATCCTCGGCAACCTCATCAACGATTTCGACTTCTCGCAGCAACCACGCTCCCCGCTCATCCTCTCGCTGCACCCCTCACCAGGGCCAGCCTCAACCCCGTAACCAATTCCACCTGTACAATGGGGAAGGCCCGTTGGGTGAGAATACCTCGGTATTTCCACCCAACGGGCCTTCCCGCGCACCTCATCACCCCCAACAAACCCCTCAATCCCTGATCGCTCTTTTTCAGCACCACACCCCTACCCAAACACCCTCATCTATGGTAATCTGTACAAAACCATGCCAACGCATATCAAACACGTACTATACATACAAATATGCAAATACAATAACGAAATTTAATAAAGGAGCACACATGCAATACCAGATCGCACTAGCACCCAACCTCGGCATCAGCCCCGACGACTTCGCCGCTGCCTGGAACGCCAGCACCGAGGCCCACAACGCCGCCAGCATCAACCTCAGCCGCGCCAAAGGAGCCAGCTACCTTGACCCGGTCACAACAGACATCATCATCAGCACCATCAGCACCATCGGCCTCGGCGTCATTACCAACGCCATCTATGATGTACTCAAAGCCGCCCTCAACAAAAAAGACAAAGCGGAAGCAGAAAAAATCCACAAACACACCAAAGTCACACAACTAGAACTACCCGATGGCACACGCCTACTCACCGTCACCATAGACGAGGAAGCGCAATAACATAGAATGATGACATTAAGAGCATCCCATTGTGAATGTCCAATCCCGTAGGAGGCACAACACCATGACGCTCATCACCATCCGCGAACGCACACCCGTGGGACCGAACGGCGAGAACGCCACCATCAGCTTCGACAACGGCCCACTCTACCAGCTCACCATCAGTGATCCCTTCGAGCAAAAGCAAGAGCAAGCCCTAGAATGGTACTTCGAGAAGCACCTGGAATACCCCTTCACAGATCAAGTCAAAGCACAGGACTGTGCCAAAAGCGTTAGCATATACGGCGAAAAACTCTTCAAGCAGGTGTTCGCAGACAAGGATGTGTACAGCGACTATCGCGATTGCCTCAGAAACGGCCTGACGACGGTAGAAATCGAAATCGCAGGTGAGCCTGCCTTCCATCGCTGGCACTGGGAAGCCCTCAAAGATCCCAAACAAGAACACCCACTCGTGCTAGAAGCCACGATGGTACGCAAGAACATCACGCCACACAACCGAAAAGTAACCTTGCGTCCCTCGACCACCCTCAACATCCTGATCGTCACAGCACGTCCGGCGGGCAAAGATGACGTTGGCTACCGCACCATCTCGCACCCCATGGTCGAGGCCCTGCGCAGCAGCGGCGTACCAGCGCAGATCGACATCCTGCGCCCCGGCACCTATCAGTCCCTCTACGAACACCTGCGCGAAAGCACCGCCAAACACGGTGCTGGCTACTATCACGTCATCCATTTTGACGTGCATGGTGGTGTCCTCTCCTATGACGAATATAAATGGCTACAAGAAGGACGGGAACCACAGAAGCAAGAGCAACAAGAAGGCCAGCAGGAGCAACAAAAGCAGAAGCCAAAGATCAACCCCTACACCTACAAAGGCACATCCTTTGAAAGCACGCTCATAGAGCCATACACAGACGAAAAAGCCTTTCTCGCCTTCGAGCAAGTGGACAGCGATAAACCCGACCTCATCGAAGCTTCCATTCTTGCCAGCCTGCTCATCGAGCATCACATCCCTATCGCCATCCTCAATGCCTGTCAGTCGGCCAAACAGGTCGGCAGCAGCAGCGAAACCAGCCTGGGTAGCCGCCTCGTCGCCTCCGGCGTGCAGATGGTGCTGGCGATGGGCTATTCCGTCACGGTCACAGCCGCCGCCTTGCTAATGGAAACGCTGTATACACAATTGCTCGCCAAACAACCCCTGGCAACCGCCATCCGTTTCGCACGCCAGGAACTATATAACCGCAAGCAGCGCCGCGCCCACTACGGCCAGATGATCGAGCTAGAAGACTGGCTACTCCCCGTCGTCTACCAGAACCAGGCCCAAAACCTGACCATGAAGGACTTCACGCCCGCCGAAGCCGCGAGCTACTACAGCCAACAAGCCGAGCGTGAACAGGAGTGGCAGCAGTCGCACCAGCCCACCTACGGCTTCGTCGGGCGCGATGTCGATATTCTGCAACTGGAGAAACGCCTGCTCACCAAGCGCAACATAGTGCTGGTGCGCGGCATGGGTGGCGCGGGCAAAACCACGCTGCTGCAACACCTACGCATCTGGTGGCAGACTACCGGCCTCGTCGCCAGTGTCTGCTACTTCGGCTACGACGAACGCGCCTGGACACGCCAACAACTCCTCAACGACATCGGCAAGAAACTGCTTTCACCCGCACAATACGCCGCCTTCCAGCCACTGCCACTCGCCACGCAACAGGCCATGCTCGCCCAACGCCTGCGCTCCGAACGGCACCTGCTGATCCTCGACAACCTCGAATCCATCACCGGCAGCCCACTCGCCATTCCCAATACACTACCCCTGCAAGAACAGCGCGACCTGCACAGCTTCCTCAAAGCCCTGGCAGGCGGCAAAACCCTCGTCCTGCTCGGCTCCCGTGGCGGCGAAGCCTGGCTCAGCGAGCAAACCTTCGCCGATAACCGCTACGATCTACCCGGCCTCGATAGCGAAGCCGCCTCCATCCTGGCCGAGCGCATCCTCGAACGCCACCATGCCACCAACTACCGCAAAGACCCCGACCTGCGCCACCTGCTCAAACTGCTCGATGGCTTCCCACTCGCCCTCGAAGTCGTGCTACCTAACCTTACCCACCAGACGCCCGCACAAATCCTAGCCGCCCTCCAAGCAGGCAATATAGAACTCGACAAAGGCGACAGCCAGCAAAAAACCGAGAGCATCATCCGCTGCATCGACTACTCCCACAGTAACCTCTCCCCCACCGCCCAACAACTCCTGCTCTGCCTCGCCCCCTTCACCTCCGTCATTAATCAGAACTTGCTCGAAAATTACACAAAGCAACTCAAACAACAACCCGCCCTCGCCAACCTCCCCTTTGCAGACTGGCCCACCGTCCTACAAGAAGCCCAAAATTGGGGCTTGCTCAGCACCGACCCCGAAATACCCGTTACAGGCTACCTACGCCTACAACCCGTCCTCCCCTACTTCCTACGCAATCGCCTTAACACACCCGACCAAGCAGCAACAAAAGCCGCCATAGAAACCGCCTTCCGTCAACACTACGATGGCATCGGTGACGCACTGTACGATCTGCTCGAAGCCAAAGAGCCAGACGAGCGACTGCTGGGACGCTACCTGACAAAACTAGAATACGAAAACCTGATGACAGCCTTGAACCTGGCCCTGGCCGCGCAAGTATCAATTCTCAACATCTACCGCGCATTAACATTCTATCTAGACACCACGCAGGAACACCAGCTTGGACTACAGCTAGCAGAACATGCCCTCAAGCGTTTAGAACAATACCCACAAGAGCAGATCACAGGCGAGTTAGCCTTCGAGTTTGTAGGAATTATCGATACTGTCGCACAACGACAAATGCAGCTCAAACAATATGAGGAAGCCGAAAAGTCGTATCAGAAAGCACTAACCGCTCATTTTGCCATAAAAACACTTTCTGAAGATGATGCTAAAAAGCAAAGTGCTTCCATTTACCATCACTTAGGCATGGTGGCTCAAGAACAACGCCTGTGGCCTCAAGCCGAACAGTACTTCCAACAAGCCTTGCAGATTTATATCGAGTTCAACGACCGCCATTCCCAAGCCCGCGCCTATCATCACTTAGGCATGGTGGCTCAAGAACAACGCCTGTGGCCTCAAGCCGAGCAGTACTTCCAGCAAGCCTTACAGATCAAGATCGAGTTCAACGACCGCTATGGGCAAGCCAGCACCTATCATCACTTAGGCATCGTTGCTCA
>JBBPYR010000060.1:0-6008 GCA_038199755.1 Ktedonobacterales bacterium
AAAAAGCAGGTCGCTAGCGACCTGCTTTTTGCTCTTGCTTGTGCCCGCTCTTAAATGGGGCGAGAGGGAATCGAACCCTCACGGCCTTTCGGCCTGAAGATTTTAAGTCTTCTGCGTCTACCATTTCGCCACCGCCCCATGTGAAGATATCACTATGTTGCTCTATCATATAGGAGCATGGACGAGTTGTCAAGCGGGATGACCACAAAAAGGGGGCAGTGCCAAACGCAACATGCGTCTGGCACTGCCCCCTTTTGTGGCGATGGAAGCCACAGCCTGTTCGTTTTGCTTAGACGTGCTCGACAGAGATTGCTTCGATGGAGAAGCCTGGATCGAATTTTGCTTTGTCCAGTATTGCCCCGTTGAGGTCTGCGCCGCGCAGGTCTGCGCCGCGCAGGTCCGCACCCGTCAGATCAGCTCGCTGGAGTATGGCATCTCGTAAATCTGCCCCGTTGAGGTGCGCCTTCTCAAGGTGAGCATCGCTCAAATTGGCTTTCCTCATGTTCGCGTGGCGGCAGTCCACCCCACGGAGGTTCGCTTCGCGTAGGTCCGCGTCTTGCAAATTGGCCTCTGTAAAATCTACCTCGTGCAGGTCAGCCCCGTGCAGGTCTGCGGCAACGAGATTCGCCCCGTGCAGATCTGGTTCGAGAGCCTGAACATCTTGATATCTGCGCCGCCATGTTTCCCAATGAGCCTTCCCTGATAAAAGGAGCTCAAGCGGATTCTGACTTGTCATGTGATTCACTTCTTTCCCACTCCACTAAACAGGAGCAATCAGATCATCATTACACTGTTTACACTGCTTTTTGAACCCAATGTCCATACTGATCGTCAAGACGACGTTGCAACTGATTCATTGTATCGGCAAAGTAGTGTGCATGACCTGGATCTGCGAAGTCATCTCGTACGATGCGGTCCTCTTGCTCTGATTCTTTATCGAGTGTCGCGTGTTCCCGAACTTCGCATTGCTGCTCATTGACACGACGAACATAATAACGGCGCTCCATGGTTTTCTCCTTAAGGGGTTGTGACAAGAAAGAAGTCAATACCTATGACTCCTCATTGTGAGGTAATGTGGTGTGAGCTAGACCTTATTCAATACTAAGCGAACATCATCAACGATTTGTGGTGTCAGCGTATTGTTTGTACGGGCAAGGTCAGCTACCTGCCACGCATGGTCCCACTCATTTCTGGAAAGATGATCGCTAACATGCTTTTCCGAGTAATCCTTCAGATACGCTTCCAAGCGCATTGAAAGTCGCATTTGAGTTATGTTGTCACTCATTGATTCACCTCGTATGGCTACTTAAAACAGTTATGCTTTGGATAAATTAAATGAAGGAAGGTTTAGAAAAAGTGAAGGAATTTTTAGCGGATTGCAATAGGGAATTTTTAATGGTAAAATACCTTACTTTTACTATAACATAAATTTATAAGAAAGTCAAAATTTATACATGCTAAGATGTGTTTATTGCACTGCTGCATTTCTCCTGAAGGAAAATCCTTGCACGGAAACGAGCGAACGGCACCCTTCTTCATGTTTTACTTTGTTGTGAACAAGATGTTAACAAATGTTAGGCAATGTGGTAAAAAATACTAATTGAATGTTTCTATATTGACGTGGAGGGCTAGATGCGGCATAATACGAATCGTGTGGGAGTGAAGAAATATTCATACTGCTAGAGCAATTGAACAGGTAGAACATATATGAGTACTAGTGTAGAGCAGCATTTTCCGTCAGAACAGCCGGTGCGAGGTTGCTATGAGGTGATTGTGGTTGGTGCGGGACATGCTGGGTGTGAGGCGGCGTTGGCCTGTGCGCGCATGGGCCGCAAAACGCTGCTCCTCACCATGAATCTCGATAGCGTGGCGTTGATGCCATGCAATCCATCAATGGGTGGTCCTGCGAAGGGACATCTCATCAAAGAGATTGATGCCCTTGGTGGCGAAATTGGCCGCAACACTGATCGCACGTTCATTCAAATTCGCTTGCTGAATACCAGCAAAGGGCCTGCGGTGCAGGCATTGCGGGCACAGTGCGATAAGCAGGCGTATCGCTTGGCAATGAAATATGTGTTGGAAAGTGAGCCTCAACTTGAGTTGAAGCAGGCGACCATCTCACAATTGCTGATCGAGACGCGACCTGATGGACGCCATGAAATTACGGGTGTCGTCACGGATAATGGCTGGCGGTATGACGCGGGTGCTGTCATTCTCACCACGGGCACCTTTATTAATGGTCGGTTAGTGGTAGGCGATAAAACGCAACCGGGTGGTAGAGCGGGTGAGCGACCATCGCTGGGCCTTTCGGATTCGTTGCGGGCATTTGGGCTTGAGGTGCGACGTTTTAAGACGGGAACGCCTCCACGTATCGATGCGCGTACAATTGATTATAGTAAGACAGAGCCACAACCGGGAAGCCGCGTGCCGCTCTTTTTCTCACAGGATGTGACGGCTCGTGAGGATGTCCAACTTCCGGGCGGGCGTCCTAATCCTATTTACCCGGTCGTTGAGGAAGATGTTCACGGCTGGCGACCACAGTTGCCGTGTTATCTGGTGCGAACTACTGCGCGTACGCATGAGATAATTCGCGCCAATCTGCATCGTTCACCGTTGTATACTGGAGTTATCGAGGGGATTGGCCCGCGCTATTGTCCTTCAATCGAGGACAAGATAGTCCGTTTTGCGGACAAGGGCAGCCATCAAATTTTCCTGGAGCCGGAAGGTTGGCGTACAGGAGAAGTCTACGTGCAAGGCATGAACACGAGCTTGCCAGAGGATGTTCAATTGGCCATGTTACGTAGTATACCTGCTCTAGAGCGGGCGGAAATGATGCGTGTCGGCTACGCGGTCGAATATGACTATGTGCCGCCGCACCAGCTTTTCTCCACCCTTGAAACGAAGCCAGTGGCACGGCTTTTCCTGGCAGGTCAGATTAATGGCACATCGGGTTATGAAGAAGCGGCAGCTCAGGGCATTATGGCGGGAATTAATGCTGCTCTGATCGTGCGAGGGGGCGATGGTTTTGTGCTGGGTCGTCACGAGGCATATATTGGTGTGCTCATCGATGATCTGGTGACGCGTCCTATGAGTGAGCCATACCGTCTGCATACCTCACGTGCGGAATATCGTCTTTTATTGCGTCCTGATAGCGCGGATCTGCGTTTAAGCGAGCATGCCTACCAACTAGGCTTGATTGATGAGACGCGCTATTCACTGGTGGAGCAGAAACGGTCCATGATCGCGTCCACACTGTCACAGCTTGACCGTGTTTTCTTCACCTCGTCACGCACAACCGAAACTCATGCACAGGAGCTGGGTATACAACCATTAGGACAGAAGATGTCGGCTCGCGAACTGTTACGACGCCCTGATGTGCGTTACCAACAGGTGGCGCAACTCTCTCACGCCGTACACATCGCGTTGCCTGCTGGTGAGCTGTCAATGCCTGTAGAGACAATCCAGGAGGCTTTACCGTTGCTCGCGGAGCAGACGGCAGAAGAACTGGAGTTACAGGTCAAATATGAGAGTTACGTGCGCAAGCAGGAGCAGACCATTCATCGTACGCGGCGGCTAGAGGAGCAGCGCATTCCTGAATGGCTGGATTACCGTGAGGTCTCACATCTGCGAACCGAAGCTCGTCAAAAGCTTATCCATACACAACCGAGAACGGTGGGCCAGGCCGCGCGTGTAGAAGGCGTTACCCCTGCCGATATCGCGATTCTTATGGTCTATCTGGAGAAACAACGTGTGGCCCATAAAGGTGAGTGATGGTTTTCCGCACGCACGGCATCAAATCTGTGCTCTATAGTGTTGCAAGGAGAGCGTTACTATAGCGAGGCTATGCGCAATGAGCTGTGACAGTAGCGATGGCACATGGTAAAGAGACTATGGGCCATCATGAAAGAGAAGAGGGGAGCATCGTGTATATTCTTGTCGTTGATGATGACAATTTCGCGAATAATCTGGTCCAGTTTGTTCTCAGCAAGGAAGGCTATGAGGTAGCGACAACAGACAATCCGCGTTGGGCTACTCAACTCATCCAGAAGCGCGAACCAGATTTATTAATTGTGGATGTGATGATGCCGTATATCACAGGTTTTGAATTCGCCACGAGGCTGCGAGCGGATGGCTATGAAACGCCAATTATTTTTATTACCGCTCAAGATAATATCGAGTCGAAGCTGCAAGGCTTTGAAATTGGTGCAGACGACTATGTGTGTAAGCCATTTATTCACCAGGAGCTGGTTGCACGCGTAAATGCTGTCATGCGTCGTATTAAAAAGCATGGCGTTGTGGGAAACCAAAGTATTCGCGGCGGACATCTTGAACTGTTTCCCGCTGAACTCCATGTGACGATGGACGATCAGGTGATTAGTCTCACGCCTACAGAGATGCATGTGTTGCGTGTACTCATGAATTATGCGGGGCAGGTTGTGAGCCGTGAACAACTATTATCGGACGTGTGGAATGATGATGGCAACGATAGCAATATTATAGATGTCTATATTCGCCGTCTACGCTTGAAGTTAGAAGCTGATCCAAACAAGCCACAATATATTGTATCCATGCGTGGTCTCGGTTACAAGTTTGTTGGCAAATAGGATAGGGGGAATAGGTGCGGAAACGCCTTGATCAACAGTCGCGTACAGGAAGTACGCATGATGTACTACCCTCAGTTGCGGAAGAAGAGTTGAAATACCGAAGCGCGGAAACCGATGGTGGTGAGGATGCGGTTGAGAGCGATGTGTCGGTAAAAAAGCTGAGCTATCTGGAGGCAATGATTGCTACCACTTCTGATGCGATCATTGCATTAGATCAAAATTACCGTATTCTGGACATGAATACGGCAGCGGGTGCCGCATTGGGTTGCTCAACGCAAGAGGCGATCGGGTGTGGTTGTACTGAGGTACTACGTTGTCAGAATTTGAATCGAATGGAACTGTGTGGTACATCCAGTTGCCCACTTGTACGTGTACTGCAATCCAAAGAGGTCTTGCCCAATGAGGAGCTCATACTTGGCGTAGAGCCGGGGCACCTGAGTGAAGTTTCGGCTTGCATAACCCCGGTGAAGACCGCGGAAGGCATGTACGTGGTATTCACGGCCCGCGACATGTCGGCTTTGAAGGTTGCGAATCGGGTGCGCTCAAATTTTGTGTCGATGGTTTCTCATGAGTTACGGACACCTCTGAACTCGGTGCATGGCTTCGTCGATTTGCTGATGCAGGGACATATGGGAAAGTTGAATGACGAGCAGAAGCTCTATCTGGGGTATACACAAGAGGGTGTGCAACAACTGATTGCGATTGTGGAAGATATCCTGTTCATGACCCGTTCTGACCTGGGTCAGTTTGAAATCAAGCAGCAAGAGGTGCAATTCCGTAGTTTGTTAAGACAGGTGGTTGGCAGTTTGCAGCCACAAGCCCGCAAAGCCGAGGTTGTCGTCTGCCAGGACTTGCCCACGCCCGCACCTGTGCTCTATGCTGATCCACAACGTATCCGCCAGGTACTCAACAACTTGATTACCAATGCCATCAAGTTTACCCCTCCCAGTGGAACGGTGACGGTGAGTGCCCGTCGTTATGACGAGCAATATGAAATCATCTCCGTTTCCGATACGGGCTTTGGCATTCCTGTGCAAGATCGCGCACATGTGTTTGAGCGTTTTTACCAGTCGAATCACAACTTACAATCCAAGATGGGTGGCTATGGTCTAGGGTTGTCGATCGCGAAACTCATCGTGGAGCAACACGGCGGCACCATTAACTTTGACTCACAGGTAAATGTTGGCACGACCTTTTATTTTACCGTACCCCTCTATAAGAAATAGTAGGGACCAGCTTCAGCGCGTCCCCGTAACCCGTTGGCGAATCGCTTCTCAACGGGTACGGGACTTAAGCGGACGATTCAGTAGGGGCGGGGGCGGCGGACGAGGCGGGGCTGGGACCCTTGGGTCGCCCGTGCCGGCTTAAGCGGACGATTCAGTTTTACAGTAGGGGCGGGGGCGG
>JBBPYR010000061.1:0-17949 GCA_038199755.1 Ktedonobacterales bacterium
GTCGGTGCTTGCCCACCGGAAATGACAAACAGGCTTAACAGAATGAGAAAATTGAGCGGAACAAAGATCGTAATAATGGTAAACACACGTTCGGTCAGCGCGCTCTTGATATCTTTTTTCATGCAGGCCCAGACGACACGCATATCATACGCGAAGTTTTGCATACTTCTACCTCTCTTTGCGCGATCAGTCGCGTAACTCTTTGCCGGTTAAGCGCAGGAAAATTTCATCCAGGTTTGGTTCACGAATTGAGATCTCGCGTAACTCTTCTTCTTGCGAGACGCTATTCATGATCTGTGGAACTACATTGCTCGTTCCCTGTGTCGTGATGGTGAGATGCGTTCCATTCTGTTTGATATCCTTCACACCGTCCAGAGTACGGATGTGCGCTACTGCCGCTTGTAAGGGATGCACCGTCTCTAATTCGACAACACTGCCACCATAGGTTTGTTTCAGATGCTCAGGAGTATCGACGGCAATCAAGACGCCTCGGTCGATAATCGCTAGCCGATCACAGAGAGCTTGTGCCTCTTCCAGGTAGTTTGTAGTGATCAATACCGTTTTGCCTTGAGCACGCAAGGCGAGGATATAGTCCCAGATGGCGCGTCGTGCCTGTACGTCAACGCCCAGTGTCGGCTCGTCCAGGTAGATCAGCTTGGGATCGTGCAGGAGTGCTCGCCCAAGCGCGAGACGGCGTTTCATGCCACCAGAAAATGTTCCCACGCGGGAGTCTTTGCGGTCAAGCAGTTGTACGAGTTCTAGCATCTTGGTGATGCGTTCTTTTTTCTCTTTGCGTGGCACACCGAATAGGTCGGCATGAAAATCCATATTGGTCCAGGCACTTAGCTCCTCATACAAGGCCGTTTCCTGGGGAACGGATCCGAGCAATTGACGGACCTGACGAGCACTATGTCGTACATCATAGCCCAGGACTCTGACTTCTCCGCTTGTCGGCACGCTCAGGCCGCTGATCATATTAATGGTGGTGGTTTTGCCTGACCCGTTTGGCCCCAGCAAGCCAAAAATTTCGCCTTGCTGCACAGTAAGTGACAAGTGATCGACCGCCTTGAAGGTGCCAAATGCCTTACACAGATCGATCATTTCAATGGCCGAGATGGTTGATTGCTTTTGTTGCTGTGACAATGGCGTCACTGGCACTGGTTTCTGGCTCATTTTTCCTTCTTTTCAATTTCTGACATACGATAGTCGGCTTTATGGGATATGAGGAATGATGCCTATTTTGTAGCTGGCTGAAATGATCATAGCGTTTGGCGTTCGGCGTGTTGGATGAGCGTTGATAGGGGCATATGGGCCATGGAAACGAGGCGCATATTGGCGTGGTCGAACGAGAGTTGTTGGGTGATGATATTGGGTATGGCCACGCAGAAGATGCCTGCTCGTCTGGCTGCTAGCACACCGTTGGCTGAATCTTCCAGCACGATAGCCTCTTTATTGCTTACCTCTAGTCCAGCTAGCACCGCGAGATAGAGTTCGGGGCTGGGCTTTTTCTGGCGTACCTCATCTCCACATTTGATAAAGTCGAAGTGGTGTAGTATGCTGAGCCGTTCGAGATGTCCCGTCACCCAGGAACGTGAAGAACTCGAAGCCATGCCAATTTTCAGACCCAGACGCTTGGCCTCGGAGATGTAGTCAGCGACTCCCGGAAGTAAGGGGAGTTGTGCCACTAATTCTATGTGCCGCTTGCGGTGCTTGCGAGCGATCTCGTCTCGTTTCAGGAGTTGCCCAACCTGTTGCTCAAGATAGCCATAGACATCGAATAGCTCTGAGGCACCACCAATGCAAACAACCCATTCGTCTAACGGTAATTGTGCTTGATGCTCATTATAAATTTCTTGCCACGATTGGAAAACCGATTGTTCAGTATCTAGAATTAAGCCATCAAAATCAAAGATTAACGCCTTTATCATGCAGGTCCTCTATAGGTTAGCAGGGCAAAATGATCAGGAAAAATGCAGTCACTACTATTGTACAACATCAGTTTTGCTAACACAGTATGCTTGCATCTTTCTTTCGGTTCATACCGTACTACCATAGTAACATGGCATCTGATATTTTTTTACCCAGTCCATTCTCTAAAATGGGTCATATTTTCGTCACCAAAGGGATATGTCATCCGTTAAGTATCCATACAGCAATGTCTAAAGATGGAGGCTGTGCATCTATCTTTTATGCAAAGAAAGGAGCGACCATGCCAAAGGAAGTGATTCCCCCTGCGGCACAACGTTTGCGAAGCAACACAATTCTTATTGTCGAAGACGACGCTGATATAGGCCAGTTTCTACAGCAGCTGATTGAAGAGGATACACCATACCAAACGGTGCTTACCTCAGACGGACTACAGGCACTGGAACAGGCACCCATGCATCACCCTTGTCTTCTGCTCCTTGATTATCGCCTTCCCGGTATTAATGGCCTGGAATTATATGATCGGCTGCAACAGATAGAAGCGATGCGTGACACGCCCGCGATCATGATGAGTGCGACTCTGCCAGTTACTGAATTGGAGAAACGAGGCATTTATCAGATTCGCAAGCCGATGGATATAGGAAGTGTTATTCGGATGATTACTCATGCCATGGCCAGCTTTGAAGAAAAGCACATGCAAGAGCAGTATCTGCACTAATACTCACAAGAATGCGAGGCGTAATGACTTCTCATCACGACTCGCATTCTTTTATCGCTACCATCCCGCGATTGATATTTGCGAGCATGGTGCCAATTTTTATCACTATCATCTTATGATTGATATTTATGAGAATGTTGCCTATAATAAAGGACGGGATAATCCGATACTACCACACAATCAGGAGGTGAGACTGTGGCGAATAAAGAGCAAAAGAAGGTACAAAAGGCTGTGCCGAAATCCAACAAGCAGAAGAAAGAGGCAATGAAGGAGAAGAAGGCGTCCAAGGCAACGAAAACCCAATAGTCTTCGTTCGTGTCTCCGCAAAGAAGCGTGGTCGGTACAAAACATTCATGGTTGTTTCTGCACCTACCACGCTTCTTGTTCTAGAAGTGCAAGCCTCTATCGCCTCTATCCCACTTGCTTGTACATTCTTGACAGTTTTGTTACAATGCGGATAAGGTAAATGTCATTTAATATCGTACACACCTGCTCATAATGGCAGATTTCGTCTTAGTGAAGCTGCTCTAGGTGAGAAGAGAAAGAGAAATGGGGGCCTACGCATGCAGTCAATACCTCACGATGCATACGAACACGAGCAATCCCCTGAGCAATGGGTAGAGAGGGCGGTGAGCAAGCCTGCTAGTCATGGAGTCAGGCCAGACGTGTACGAAGAAAATCAATGGGCGGTTCTCCGCCATGAAGTGCAAGCGATGGCGACCCAGAGACAAGAAGAACGCGAGAATGTGGGGAACATAGGCAACAAGGGTTGGCAGCCGCGTAACACTGACGGACCCCTCTCTATCCCTACCTCTCCTTTTCATGCGTATGAAGAATTACAAGAAGCGCAGCACCATGTTGATATCGCGGTTGTCGGCGTCGGCGGCGGTGGCATGAACGCGATCAATCGCATGATGAATGCGCGTGTGCGCGGGGTGCGTTTCATCGCGATGAATACTGATGCACAAGTACTAGACCTCTCTGCGGCTTCAGCACGTGTCTGCCTGGGCCAAAATCACACGAGAGGGCTGGGAGCCGGTGGCAATGCCACAGTGGGTATGCGGGCAGCGACGGAGAGTGCTGCCGAGATTCGTGCTGCGCTAGGCGATGCCAATCTTGTCTTTATCGCGGCAGGCATGGGAGGTGGGACAGGAACGGGTGCCGCACCGATTGTTGCCTCTATTGCGAAGAAGATGGGTGCGCTCACAGTTGGCATTGTGACGCTGCCCTTTAGCTTTGAAGGAACACGCCGCCGCCGTATTGCGATGGAGGGGTTGAGCGAACTCGGCTCTGAGATCGACGCCTTGATCACGGTTCCAAATGATCGGCTTCTGACAACGGTTGGGCGCGACTACAGTTTGAGCGATGCCTTCAAGCTGGCTGATGATGTGCTCCGGCAGGGTGTTCAGGGTATCGCAGAGGTCATCAACGTTCCTGGTATGGTCAATGTCGATTTCGCGGACGTGCGGAGCGTGCTACGCGATGCAGGTACCGCTCTCATGAGCATTGGACAAGGGCAAGGGCGTAGCCGCGCACAACGGGCAGCAGAAGAGGCTATCGCCGGTGGTTTTCTGAATGTCACCATTCGGGGCGCGAAACGAGTGCTCTTCAACATCAGCGGTGGTAATGATATGACGCTGTTTGAGGTGAATGAAATCGCGGAGCGTATTGGGCAGGCGATCGATGATGCAGCCGATATTACGTTCGGGGCGGTCGTTGACCCATCACTGAATGATGCCATCCGCGTTACGTTGATCGCGGCAGGCATGGAGGAGATGTTGACGACACACCTGCCAGCGGTACGCATTGAGCAGATACAGCAGCGGCAGACAGGACAAGGAGGACAGCAGCCGTCGTATCCTCCACGGCAGCCGCAGGTGCCACCACAGCCACAACAGCGACCCTATGAGCAGCCGCGACCACAACAACGGCCCTATGAGCAGCCGCAGGTGGCTCCACAGCCACAACAGAGACCTTACGAGCAGCCGCAACCACCGTTGCAACGTCCGAACGCGAACCCGCAGGCACCAGTGCCTCCTAATCAGGGAACGAGTATTCATGACGCGCCAACTGGACCACGCCCATTGCCGCCTCGTCCAGCAGTGGAGCCACAGAGACAAACACCGCCGCCAGCCCCATCAACGCGGCCAAATATACCGCCAGCGCGTCCGCGTAGGAGCCTAAGCGACCTACGTGGGTTACGCAGTTTAGGACGCCGCCAAGGAGATGGGCGTGACGATCAGGGTGATGAGCCTATTGATATTCCGCCGTTTCTCAAACGACAGGAATAACAAGGGATAGAGCAGCAGGGGCGCATGACAAACTACATTTGTGAAGCGCCCCGGCTGCTCTATACTTGCCCTCGTACTCGGCGGGTGGAGGGTTGGTGGGAACGCGGCCACGTTCACCACCTTTTTTGCCGATGCGCGAGTAAAACTCGGAGCCTTGTTGACGTTTGGTTGACTCGCCACCCTTCTTCCCTATCTCAGCGTAGAAGTGTGGGCCGCGCTTTTCCTTGACGGTTTCGCCACCCTTTTTGCCAATACGCGAGTAGAATTCCGGTCCGTATTTTTCGCGTACAGCTTGCCCACCGTGCTTTGCCTTTTGTGATCCCGGTTCTGGTCCACGTTTGTTGTTTGCCATAGAAAGTACCGCCTCTCTGTAACTTCGTACATCCACATTTGCCCAAATTTGCCCAATATACATTGCGGTGAGATATTCTTCTGACAGAGCATCTCGCTGCGTCCCTACTGCACTTGCTGCTCTCGCTGTGTTGTCTCTGCACGCGCTGCGGCTACACGGTTCGCAATTAAGGCAGCCGTGATACCTGCACCAACTCCATTATCAATGTTGACGACCGCTAAACCTGGCGCACAGGTTTGTAACATTGAAAGCAACGCGGCAACACCCTTGCCGCCGATCCCATAGCCAATTGACGTTGGTAAGCCGATGACAGGCACTGGTACCAGCCCTGCCACTACCGAAGGCAATGCTCCATCCATACCCGCAACGGTGATAATCACATCTACATCTTCAGAAAGGAGATCGCGCAAAGGCCGTAGTAAGCGATGTAATCCTGCAACACCCACGTCATAGATACGTGTGATCTGACAACCCATCTCTTCCGCGATCAAGATTGCCTCTTCTGCCACAGGGATATCGGACGTACCCGCGCTAATTACACCTATCCGCCCTCCTGTGCCGCGCCGTACATAATCAGGTGCGTAGATGACCATAGATCGAGCTGCCTCAGAAACACGCGAAGGATAGTTCTCGAACGCGACAGAAATTGGAGTCTGCATTTCTGCGCGCATACGGCTGATGATTGCTCGGCCCGACCCGGCAAGCAGGCTGTGCGCCATGGCGATGATCTGCGGAACTTCTTTAGTTTCCGCAAAAATCACTTCCGGTGCCCCTTTGCGATGCTCACGCCCTGGATCAGCGCGTGTTTCTCGCACAACCGAAGAATACTCATGTAGCGACGCTGCTTGGAGAGTCCCCGTCTCACGAGGGTGCGTTTGCTCACTCGTCGTGTGATTGTTTTGATGGTCATAGCCAAATCGTTCGTTTAAGAGCAATTGCTCAAGGAGCTGCAAATGCTCCTCTGCCTCATGAGACATAGAGAATCATACCTTTAGTGAAAACTAGCAATCGTTACATGCGCAAAAAAGCCTTTGCCTTCCCAAGTGTAGCATAGTTCCAGGCAATCAGCAAGCCATCAGTGATGCATTTCATGCAATTCTTGTAGTAGATGAATAAAGTTTCATTGATCGTGGTCTTTTTTCTGACAATTTCATAAGTTTCAAGAGTGTGAGGATGTGACCTACAAAATTAGATACAATCCAGTATGTTGTATCCAGATGCAGAAGTTTTTCGTTACTACTAACATGAAAAGAAAAGTACTCTTCCTTACAATACATTCTCTTAAGCGCTTCATTATGTATGCTAGTTGTGCCAGCGTACTACTATTGCTCGCCGCCTGTGGCCCAATAGCACAAGTAAATGCACCCAAAACGCAGCAAACGGTGGTGGTCAATCCATCATTTCAGGTAAAGGTTTCTCCTGTTCCCACGATTCCGACCTATCGTTGCGGTGCATGGGCATCAAACAATGCACCAGGAGCCTATAGCAACATTACCATTTATGCGCGGCTTACCACCACAGGGGTAAATGGAGTGGCAGGAGCCACGGCCAAAGCAATTGTACACTTCAAAGATACTGACCAGCAACTCGATCAACAGCCAACCAGTGATGATGGAGGATATGTGAGCTTCCCACTCCAACTCCAAGGCCATCAACCACGTTTGCTGCCAGCTACGGTAGATGTGATATTTACGCTCAACGGTCAAAATATCAACTGCACACAAGCGTTTTTCACGCCGCAATAAGAGCATAGCATATGCATCATGGACGCAGGTATAACGCAAATAGGTGTGTTTGCGTTATACTTGGCAGGCTGGACAAAAATGGGTGCTGCGTTGGGCAAGAACGATACGTTCAATCAGTGTGCCACAACGCACACACGGCTGACCATCTTTTTGATAGACATGCACATGATTGTAGTTCTCGCCAGCCTCACCCCAGAGATCGCGGTAGTCGTTAAATGAAGTGCCACCATGCCCAATTCCTAGCAGGAGCACAGACACGATGCTATCACGCAAGCGAGCTACCTCGGTAGGCGTCAAGGTGTTGGCGCGGCGCAGAGGATGAATTGAGGCATCAAAAAGAGCTTCATCGGCATAAATGTTGCCGACGCCCGCCACCAACTCCTGGTCAAGCAATACCTGTTTGATGGTTGTTTTGCGCTTTGCTAAGGCAGCCGCCAAGCCATCAACGGTAAAATCCTCGCTGAGTGGCTCCGGTCCAAGTCCAGCCAGTGCTGCATCTTCCTGCTCACGCGACCACAGCTCGATACGGCCAAACTTGCGTGGATCGGTAAAGAGCAGGCGTTGCCCATCGGCAAAGGTAAAGCAGGCACGGCAATGAAATGTCTGTGAGAGCGTGATGGTTCGCGCTATGGGCTGAGTCATGACTGCACCCACATTCGCTGGAATAGCGATATTCTTGTTCACCTCGTCAAGAGGCGGCAAAAAGGTCGGCCCTTTTGTGCTCCATGCATCCGGGTTTGTTTCACGCAGGCTGCTGTCAATGCTCCAGCCAGGGGGTAGCAGATAAAAGTTGCCCGTCATGCGGCGATGAATAGTGAGTAAGAGGCTCCCACTCAGATCGATGAGGAGATATTTACCGCGCCGCCGAATACCCTCGATTTGCCGACCCCCGACCTGCGCGAGGAAATCGGCTAGGTCGGGGTGCCCGACGATACGCGGCCAAAACACCTGCGCCTCCTCTATGATCTGGCCTATGACGGTTGCACGCAGTTGGCGCGCCGTATATTCAACCTCTGGCAGTTCTGGCATATGGGGCGTTTCCTTTCTTCTTTACAATAGCACTGAGCATATGTGTATGTTTCCTTTCCTCTCTTCAAAGCCGCCAAGCCAATCAATGCGCACCATTCTTTACTTCGAACGCTCGATAGCCGGTCTCCGTATCCTCTATCAAGCAATCCTTTGACACGCGTCGTAGCCGTTCGGCCACCCACAGGTCGCCAGCGGCGCCGGAGACGTTCCCGATGATAGCCAAAAGACTATAGGAAGCGAGCACGGGTGAGAGCATAATAAAGATGATACCTGCAAGCGTAATCACGAAGAAGGGAGCTAGCCCGACTGCGAGATACTGGTCACGGCGGAAAAGCTGCTCTTTCGCTCCACAATACAGCGCGAACGGCCACTTTGCCCCAAAGTGCGGCCTGCCACCCCAAAAGGCAAAGACGATGCCGTGAATGACTTCATGGATAGGCAGAATGACAAAATAGCCCACAACATTCAGGAATAGCCAGACGATAAAGCCCCAAAAAGTGACCTGTGGAAAAAATTGATGGGTATAGGTGGTATACACCACTAGGTTGAGTACGCCAAAGAATAACGCTCCTAATCCGAGCAGTTGCAGGCTGAGCATGGCCATCGGGCGCAATTGCTGTTCATCAAATAAGGCTAGCTCGTCTATCTTCGCAAGTTGGCCAGCATCGATGGCAGATTGCAATTTGCCGCGTTGCTGGGGATGAAAACGATCAATAACTCGTAGTGCCATCTATGTTCTTCTCTTCTTTCTTGTGCTGCGTGTCCGATTCGGGCGGTTCGGGCGGTTTGGCTTGTCTAGATCATACCTGTTATACTGTAGGTCTAGGCAAAAAGTTGTATACCCATAAGGAAAAGAGCAAGCGATGCAGCGACGCAGACAGGTTTGGCGATATCTTATTGCCGTCTTTGTTGCCTTCTGGCTGCTCTTCGCAGTGGTCCTCGTTACAGCTAACATTCCTTTTTTTGTGATAAGTATTGCCTTAACGACGGTAGGTGTCTTATCAGTACTTGTGGTAATTCTTGCTTGGGCGTATCAGAATAATATATAAAGGTTCATATTGATGATTGATCTTTGTTTTTTAGGTACCTGTGGCATGATGCCTTTGCCTGGACGATGGCTCTCGAGTGTGTTGCTGCGTTATAACTCGCATCTTGTGCTTTTCGATTGTGGCGAGGGCACCCAAATACCGTGGAAATCCGCAGGATGGGGCTTTCGTCAGCTTGGCACTATTTGCCTGTCACATATGCATGCCGATCATGTGGCGGGACTTCCTGGCGTGCTGTTTATGGTTGCCCACGCCGGGCGTACTGAGCCACTCGATATTTATGGCCCACCCGGAACAAACTATGTGATTGAGGGGCTACGTCGTATTGCCGCCGAGTTACCATTTCCGGTACTCATTCACGAGATGAAAGGTGGCGAAGATTTCGCGCTCCCCGGCGGTTTACACGGCTCCTGTGCGTTAGCGGCACACGGAATTCCCTGTCTCGCCTATCGTGTGGACCTCGAACGTCAGCCTGAGTTTCAGCCGCAGCAGGCAAAGGAACTCGGTCTGCCGGTGCAATTCTGGTCGCGGCTGCAACACGGTGAGACGGTTGAGTATAACGGACAGACCTTTACACCCACTCAGGTGCTCGGTCCACAGCGACGTGGCCTCTCGCTGGCCTATATCACCGACACACGACCCACGCGCACGCTCGGCACCTTCGCGCATGATGTCGATCTGCTGATCTGTGAAAGTATGTATGACGACCCCGCAGATCTGCCACTCGCCCGTTCACATGCCCACATGTACGCGGAAGAGTCAGCCGGTATCGCGCAGGCAGCTCAGGCGCACGAGCTTGTGTTGACGCATTTTAGCCCTAAAATCCTTGATCCCTCGCAGGCGGAAAAAGCGGCACGGCGCGTCTTTGCCCGCACGCGTGCTGCACGAGACGGTATGGTGCTGACCCTCGCCTTTCCCAGCTAGCTCGCCTCAGACATTGAAGGAGTGTTCTGCCCTGTCCGCACATCTGGCTGGGCCGTTAGGGGCGGTGCCTCTTTCAGATAGTGATCTAAGAAACCGATGACGCGCTTTGTGTAGGCGATACGATCAGCAAAGTATGCTCCACAATGATCGACATCGGGTAGCAACCAGAGTTCTTTAGGTTCGCCAGCAGCTTCATACAGGTCTATGCCATCCTGGGGATTGACGACGCTATCGTGCAGTCCGTCAATAATCATGAGTGGACGCGGTGAGATGCGGCTCACATCGCGCAACGGCTCCACCTGATTGAAGTGATAGCCAGCGCGCCAGAACAACAGCAGATCGGTAATCCAGTCAAAGATGGCAAATGGCATATGAAGGGTGTGGCGTACCGAGTATTCGACGGCACTTCTATGGGTTGCGAAGGGACTATCAGCCACGAGTACCTCTACCTCTGGTGCGCGGGCCGTTCCCATGATTGAGACTGCCGCACCCATCGAGTATCCCACGACTCCTAGCCGTGTCTGGGGAGCGCGCTGTTTCGCGTAGGTAACTGCACCTAAGAAATCGTTGATTTCGCGATACCCAAGGGTGACACGTTCGCCTACGACTGTTCCATGCCCATAGTATTCAAATGCCAGCACATTGTAGCCTGCTTTCCACAGCTGGCCGCTCATCCCCAGCACATCTGAGCGCCGACCACGATAGCCGGGGCAGATAATAATGGTTGCAGTTGCCTGCGGATGTGGAATGTACCAGCCACCAACCTGATGACTGCCCTGTAAGGAGGGGAAGGTGACTTCTTCGGCGGGCAGGTTGAGCTCAAATGGCGTAAATGTGTAGAGGTCTGCAAAGCCCTCTATGCGACGTGGGCGTGTAATGGTGTCAACAATATACAATCCTACTCCCACTAGCGCACTGAGCACGCCGAGGCTTCCGCCTAGACCGCCCCAGAGAATGCGTTTCAATGCAGGAAAACGAGGAAATGGTGAGCGCGCTTCTTGTGTGTTTTTTTGCTTCGGCACTGTTATCATAAACCTTCTTTTTTATTTTGGTACTGTTTGGTATGGTTATGTCTTCACGCACCTTATAACATCGAGAAACGGCTTTTTATGCCACTAACGCTCAAACTATTCTTTTTAGTTATCGAAAATATAAAATATATATATTTGAATAATATAAGAAAATGCTTTATACTCAAAGCAGGTAATTTTTCACTTTTATTCCCTTCCTCTTAGCTACAAATTGTATAGTCGGATGACTTGATGATAGATATACAATAAGGTTCTTCCTTTATGAAAGCATTTTCTGTTCACAATACACCTGTTCCTCCTAAAACAGCAAACCCACGTTCTGATAGAGATCATCGTAAGCGTCCGAACATGAGCGAAAATACGGCAAGTGCGCTTATTGGATGGATATTGCAGGGCGGCGTTATCTTGAGTGCCGCAACCATCCTACTAGGATTATTGCTGCTGCCCACTCGCGCTGGTGGCCTGTCTGCACAACGATTGCTGAGCTTTCCACAAACGCTTGGTCAAGTTGGAGCTGGCTTACTGACATTTCGACCACAGGCGTTTGTTGTGCTTGGGCTGCTGCTGCTTATCGCCACACCCGTAGCACGGGTTGCGGTCTCAGTCATCACCTTTTTACTTGAGCGAGACCGCCAGTACGTTATTATCACGATTGCCGTGTTAGCCATTCTTTTGAGTAGCATGTTTTTCCTCGGAGGCTTGGTTTCCGGTCAACATCAGAGCTATGGACAGCATATCAATTTTTCCCTGCTGGTGGTTGTGCTGATTTTTGTGTGTTCGATAGCAGCGGGGTTACTCGGTTCTCTGGTGGGACTGGGCGGTGGAGTGCTGATTGTGCCTTTGTTGACACTGCTCTTCGGGTTGCCCATTTCGTTCGCTATTGGGGCAAGCATAATAGCGGTGATCGCCACCTCAAGCGGTGCTGCGGCTGCCTATGTGCGTGATCACCTGACGAATATGCGCATTGGCACGTTTCTGGAACTCGCCACCACGCTAGGCGCGGTGAGCGGCGCATTTCTGGCGGGTCTGCTAGCTCCTAATTTGCTCTCGGTGATCTTTGGCGTTATTCTTCTGATCTCTGCCGCTCCACTTGTCTTCAAAATCGGAGAAGAACTGCCTCAAGGTGTGCAGAATGATCGCTGGGCAAACTGGCTGCACCTTGCAAATACCTATCCCGACCATCATTTGGGACGGGATGTCTCTTATCAAGTGACGCGCACTCCTGTGGGAATGGCGATGATGTATGTGGCGGGCCTTATCTCAGGGCTGCTGGGAATCGGTAGCGGCACGTTTAAGGTATTGGCCCTTGACTCGCTGATGAGGTTGCCGCTAAAGGTTTCTACGACCACGAGCAATTTTATGATCGGCGTGACCGCAGCCGCTAGCGCGGGCATTTACTTTTCACGAGGCGATATTCTTCCCCTGCTCGCGGCTCCTGTTGCGCTCGGTGTTCTGATAGGTGCCATAGTGGGCGCACATCTTTTGGCGATTATGAGCAACAAAACGTTGCGCTACATTTTCATACCAGTAATAGCTATTAGCGCACTTGAGATGATTTTACATGGTCTGGGGATTGGTGCGTTTTAACAAAAACAGGCGATGAACATGCAGAAGCGACTGAAGCAATAATTGCTCCTGCCGCTTCTGTGCTTCTATCGCCTATTTGAGGCTCTCTTCTTTGACGTCGTTTCTGTATTCTTTTAGCAGTTTCCGTACCTTCGGGTCGATCACGAGCGCACAATAGGGCTGGTAGCGATTTCTGTCATAGTAATCGTCGTGATAGGACTCGGCAGGATAGAAGTTGCTAAAAGCGGTGATCTCAGTTACAGCGGGCTTTTTGTATGAGCCCGATTTGTCTAGGGCTTCCTTTGAGGCCAGAGCTACGCGCTTTTGCTCGTCGTTATGATAGTAGACGGCGGAACGATATTGTGTGCCGACATCGTTGCCCTGACGGTTGAGGGTGGTGGGGTCATGCAGGTGCCAGAAGATTTCTAGCAGTTTGTCGTACGAGATGATGGCCGGGTCATAGGTAATTTGAATGCCTTCTGCGGCTCCGGTTCGGCCAGAACAGACTGCTTCATAGGAGGGGTTTGCCACTTTGGAGGCTGCGTAGCCAGGCACGACTGAAGTGACTCCCTTAAGTCTTTTGAAAACCGCCTCTGTACACCAGAAGCATCCGCCCGCGATGGTTGCTGTTTCTAATTGGGCCATGTATTTCCTCGCTCTTTTTGCTTTGTTATTGATGATGTTTGTATCATAGCATACGTGGTTTATAGTATTCGCGATGACTATTTTGTTTCACTCTCTATAACCACGAGGGTGGGCAGTTTATTTCCTACTCGATATACCCTAACGAGCGTTTCTCGTCTAACTTGGCCCCTTCACTAAGCCACAGCACAACTTGCTCTTCCTCATTATAGGGATTAACCCAGGCAATCCGTTTTAGCATTCCAATAAGCGGCACACAGAGATGAAAATAACCTCTCATGGTGTCGTCAAGCGAGCAGACGATTCGCTCTGAGTGCAATGCAGCCTCGATAAGGTGAGCGTCTTTCAACATGGCAAGACGCATCTTTTCTGCCTGTTCTACAGCCTGTGAATGTGGTATATCCCCAAACAACACTTCGTGCGCCTGTGTATTGGACACAATACTCTCTATTTTATGACGCAGGTTTTCATGAATCGGAGCATCTACTGGGCAAACCCGCCCTTTCTTGTACATAGAAACAAGCCATCTCGCTGTAAATCGTGATTGATGCTTTTGCCATTCCGCATCAATAGCCTCGGTTGAAACCACCTTATGCTTTGTCTCATCACGCACGGCAAGCAGAAAATCGCGACAACTTATGGATACTGCATTTTGTGCTGCTTCGCCACCTGCCGAACGTGCAATGTTAGCGTCAATTACCAGGCATTTGCTTCCACGTGGCACGTTACTTTTTCCCTCTCAGACGAGCCTGAGCTGCATCTAAGTAGCGTTTTTCAGAATACAGCTCAACATCATCAAAATCTTCGGGCCACTCACCGAAAGAGCCAGTTTTATCCAGATCTGCGCTCGTAATCTGCGTTGAACCGTCCTCTTGCTGTGCAAACCAGTGTAGTTTCACTAATTCTGGCGGCAGCTTTCCTTCCGCAACCAAGGTTTGTATGCCCAATAGCAGCAGTGAGCTATGCGTCTCCACTATCAATCGCGTCCCCTGCATTGCGGCATCAGCCAACACTTCTGCCATTGCAAACTGCGCCCGTGGGTGCAAATGTATCTCTGGCTGCTCCAGATAAATCAACTGCCCAAGCTGTGCCGCATGTAGAGCTACCACTACGGGAAGTGTCTGTGAGACGCCTAAGCCAACATCAGCAATATTAACCATATTTTGAGCATCATCATTATCATCTCGAAGTAGGCGATTAACACGCAGCTCAACCTGCGTATCATTAATAGACTTCGCAGATACTCTTCCTGTCAGGCCAAGGCGTTTCAGGTCGCGATTCACATTTGTCAGTTTGTCATTTTTTCCATCGGCTTGCCATTGACCAAGAATACTTGCAACATAGTTCTGAAATGTTCCTGAGAAGGCACTTCCTACTGCGGTTAAAGGATATGTTCTTTCTGGATTTCCGCGCAATCCCGGAAGATGAATAACTTCCCTTATATGTTCTTTTATAACATCGAGACTGCTCTCTCTTAACACCTCATTTAAAAATGGCAAATCTACTTGAAGCAATATCTCTAGCCAAAAGCGTTCCCTTTTTATAGAATAGTGAGTCGTTGCGCTTTGATCATAGGTAACATTTGACCCAATACTGTTCGCGGCTTCCTTGAGCATGTCTATAATAATGCTATCAACTATCTCTGACGACATGGTAGTCGAGATCGTATACTCTTTCCCAGCAATAGGATAGCTAGTCTGCTTTACATCAAACCCTCGCGTTTTAGCAGGTACAAAATAGGTTTTTACAAAAGAAGCATGATCTATCTCAAAACCAGCGCAGAATTCAGTTTTAGCTTTTCCATTGCCTTCACGAGATAATAGTTGATCTGCAAGCGTGAATCTTACATTTGGCCCGTTTAGCAACAATGCACCAGGATCATAGGGAGCCTCTAAGGTCTGCTTCATGAGCAAAAGGGGCTGCATCATACTTGACTTGCCAGAGCTATTAGCACCTGCAAGGATTGTGAGTGGGCGAATCTCTATACTTTGCTCCTGCACAATGGATTTGAAACCGCCAACGGTGATACGGGTAATGCCTTTGGCCTTATGATTTGATTGAGGGGAGTTTGCTAGCTTTTGTTGTGCCATGGTGCCTATCCTCACGCCTTGCTATATACTTTTTACGTCCTGTTGCGAGTATAGCAGAAGCCAGAAAGAGATACAATAAGTATCGTTACCCTAAAGCTTTTTAGAGTGGTGCCGATAGTACTAACTACAGAAACAATACGTTATAGTCATCGTGTCATTCGTTCTCTCACATAGAAGGGTAATACAAAATCTCTTCTATCTTGCAGAGTATATGTATGTCGGACTCGTAGCTCGTGTTCGTAGTGCATAGCAAGTAGTGCCGTGAGTAGTGCTTTTCGTAGCGCAAAAATAGTAGTGCTTTATCTGTAATTGTTAGCATACTACAAGTAGGGAAGTCGAGATTTCTTGGCTTCCCTACTCTTTTGCAATAGGGGACGCGCTGAAGCAGGTCCCCTACGCTGCTCCCTACGAATTTCGCAGCGGCCCTGCTTAGCGGCCATTTTCGATGGACAAGATTCTGTGGGTATGGTATACTCTTGGAACAAAATGTGCATGTTGTGTGTTTTCTTCTATGAGGAAACAATTCCAAGAAGCATCCTGACAGAAGATAGAAGCCAAGCGAAAGGGGTCATAAAACAATGCCAAAGAAGGGTGAACTTTCAAAGACAGCTCGTGCCTCACTTGCGAACCGCGAAGAGGTCAACCATTTGACCAGTCGCATTTGTTCAAAGTGCGGAGAGGCTATTATGCTGAAAGAGCTACAGCCAGTGAAGGTTGTCGGTAAGGGTATGGTGTACTACCACAAGACGCACTATAACGTCCAGTAAAAGCCTTTAACTCAATCATAAGAAAGCCAGAGTATTCAATTACGATACTCTGGCTTTTTCTCTAGTTTATTATTATGAACACCACATGGTGATGAAAGCTGATACATTCAGTGAGCTGTGTGGAAGTAGAGTGGTGTTTATAATGAGGAATACAAGCACCTCATCTTTTCTTTCTACTCCACACAAACCAATGTCTTGTTGTAAGGAGAAACCTTGTATGTCCTCGCGTAACGTATTTCCTATTTCTCGTCTTCGTTGGGGTGCATATGCACTGTTCATTTCCTCTTTCGCACTCCTCTTCGCCCTGCCCACCTCGTTCTTTGCGTCAGCCGCTGGCAGCATTGTACAAATTAGCAGCGACCCGTACACGAACAGTGGCAGTCAGCACCAGACCGAGCTTGAGCCAGACACATTCGCCAATGGCTCAACCATTATCTCTGTCTTCCAGGTTGGACGCTTTAGCACTGGTGGCAGTGCGAACATCGGTTGGTCAACATCTGAGGATGGAGGGAGCACTTGGCTGCATGGCTTTCTCCCCGGCCTCACCGTCAATGCGACTCCCGCGGGCAGCTATGCACGCGTAAGCGACCCCACTATCACGTATGATGCAGCACATACTACGTGGCTGGCCTCCTCGCTTGGTATCGATGCAAACGCAACCGGAGTAGCCGTTCTCGTCAATAGCTCGACCGATAATGGGCATACGTGGAGCAATCCGGTGGTGGTCAGCACTGTTGCGCCTGGGGGCTTCTATGATAAAGATTGGATTGCCTGCGATAGCACCGCCACTAGCCCAAACTATGGGCATTGCTATGAAGAGTGGGACCTGGCAAGCAGCAATGATCTCGTCCTGATGAGCAGCTCAACCGATGGAGGAGCAACATGGAGCACACCGCAACAAACGGCGGACAATGTCCAGGGTCTGGGCGGTCAGCCTCTGACACAACCCAACGGCACCGTTGTCGTCCCTTTCCTGGCCGATAACGGCACCATCGGCGCGTTCACCTCCACTGATGGGGGCAGCAGTTGGAATAGCAGCGTCACCATCGCGACACAGACCGATCATGTTGCCTCGGGTAACTTTCGCACAGAAGCTCTGCCCTCTGCCGAAATTGACAAATCAGGGAACGTGTATGTGGCGTGGCAAGATTGTCGCTTTGAGAGTGGTTGTTCCGCTAATGATATCGTCTTTAGCACCTCACAGGATGGCACGACTTGGTCTACGGCTACACGCATTCCGCTAGATGCCATTGGTAGTGGCGTGGATCATTTTATCCCAGGTTTGGCGGTGGATAAGACGACGGCAGGCACAAAGGCGCACCTTGTGCTTACCTATTACTACTTTGCGAATGCCGCATGCACCCTTGCTACCTGCCAACTGTTTGTGGGCTATGCGACATCTAACGATGGGGGCACCACGTGGTCTGCTTACGTGACGGTGGCGGGTCCTATGAGTCTGTCATGGCTGGCAAGCACGACAGGGGGATACATGGTCGGCGACTATATCTCAACCTCGTTCGTTGGCACCACTGGCTCTGCCCATGCTGTCTTCGCGGTTGCCAGCGCACCGAGCGGCAGCACGCTCAACGAGGCCATGTACACAACCATCACCGGCATGCTTCCCGGCGTGCGCACCGCTAACCACGAGCGCGTGCGCTATCACGCACAACCAAAACTGCTGAAGAAGAAGGGTCATACTGCCTATTAACAGAAGTGGTTTTTGTATTGGGCAACCAACCGGTTCGCCCCCTGGCGTGGGCAAAACAACCAACCAACAATATAAAATTTCACAACCTTGTGTATCTGGTAGCAATGATGCCAC
>JBBPYR010000062.1:0-25202 GCA_038199755.1 Ktedonobacterales bacterium
GGTGGCGGAATGGGAGTCGGGCGTGACGGCTGACTGGTAGCCGTTTTCGTCGGCATATTGCCAGACACCCTCCCTGGTATGCTCATCGGGCCAGACGTTCCCAGCGTATAACTGCTCGTATTGCCCACACCGTAATTCTGCATCAGAATATTGTCGATATCCTCTTTCATATCTGCCGCATTTTGATAACGTTTGTTGCTATCAATCATCAAGGCACGTGTCAGGATATGATCAATTTCCGGCGAAAGCTTCCCATTAATAGAGCGTGCCGAGGGATAGGCAAACGGCGGATATTCACGTGGGTCACGATTCGTCAGCAGATGATGCAGTGTCGCGGCCAGCGCGTACAGGTCGGAGCGGATATCAGCGTTGCCTTGGTATTGCTCTGGCGGCGCATAGCCGGGCGTGCCGAGGGCCGAGGTCTGCTTGCGCTTGACATTCTTCGCCTCGTCCGCACGGGCAATGCCGAAGTCCACCAGATGGGCGCGTTTATCTTTCGCCCCAATGATAATATTGGCAGGCTTGATATCACGATGCACAATCGGCGGTTTCTGCTGCTCCAGGTAATCCAGCACATCCAACAATTGCGAGGCATAGTTCAATGCCTCCTGCTCGGGCATGGGCTGCTTGATACGCTCCATATGCGCTTCCAGGTTTTCACCCGCGACATACTCCTGCACCATGAAGTAGCGCGAGCCTTCCTGGAAGCTATCGGTCACGGTCGGTACCAGAGGATGGTCAATCGCGGCCACCGTTGCGATCTCGCGCTGAAAATTACGGATGTCCTCCTGCCGCTTGGTCTGGTCCGTATTATCCGAGACCAGTTCTTTAATGACTACCTGCTTATTTGAAACGCGGGTATCGCGTGCCAGCAGTGCCGCACCCATGCCACCCTGTCCAAGCACGCGCTCGACCGCATAACGGCCATTTTGGAGCGACGAGCCAGGAGCCAGCGTTCGTAAGGTCCCGCTCGTACCGCTCAATGGCACAGAGGTTGCTGCACCGCTCGGAACCACACTGCCACTACTGATCATGGTTGCGCTACCAGCAGTTTGCGTCGGGTCCAGATACGCCCCGCAGTTACTACAAAATTCTTCTCCAGGCGGATTGACAGTTCCGCAATTTGGACATTTCATGATGCTTACGCCTTATCATTCCATTTTTATAAATTTATGCCCCTCATAGTACTAATACGTATATTACCACTATGAACCAAGCAAAAATGTTCCTTCTATTTTTGGCTCCATCTTGATGTGACCTTGTGGGTCAACCGCCAGAATAACTATCGACTTACTCAGCACATCACCGTTCGCGTCAAAGGCAATCCGCCCACTCACGCCTTGAATTGCTTGTTTGCCGTTGAGCTGCGTCAGAGCCAGTCGCAGTGTGTCAGCCGTGACACTGGTCTTGCCACCGACTAACGCGATTTGACATCCCTTGAGCAATGCAATCATTGCATCGTACGAAAGCATAACATCATTGTTCGGACGTGTATAGCCATATGGATTGCCCGTATGGAGCCTGTTCGGGTCATAGGCCGCGGGATACGCGGTGAAGAAGATGGGCTCACGTGTTCCCAGACCCGCGACCTTCCATTCATCGGGATAGGCAAACGAGGTAAAACGCAAACGACTAAAACCCGCCCGCGCACTACTCGGATAACCAGTGAGATTATACAGTGCATCACCGCCCATCACGCGCAAATTGGGAAATTGCGTGTAATTGGGCAGGTTCGTTAAAATCGTGCTCACATCGGTTGCATAGCCCGCGAAATAAATCAAATCAGGGGCAGGCGTCGTCTTCAAGGCCGCATCCAGTAAGGTAGGCAACGTATCTGGCTTATCAACCGTATACTGCTCGGTAACAGCAATATGCCCACCCAGAGCACCAAAGGCTTGCGAAAAATCTGAGGCCAAGCTCTGGCTATAACTATTGGCAGGATCTACGAAGAGCGCGACATTCTTGGCACCCAGCACGTGCGCTGCGTAACCAGCCCCAACCGTCGCCTGCGTCTTATTGGACGGAGCCACGCGGAAGAAATACGCTGAAATACCTGTAAGCGCGTCACTCGATGCCGTCTGCGAAACCATCGGTATATGTGCCGCCGCCAACACACTCACCGCACTAAGTGAATAGCTACTGAACGGCCAACCCATCACGCCGACAATGGTTTTGTCATTCTGGGCCGCCTTCACAATCTGCTGCGCCACCAGTCGTGCGCTTTGTGCATTGTTGCCAGTGTTGGCGATTAAGAGACGCACACGTAAACTGCCTAGCTTTGAACCATCATTGTATTCTTTTTGTGCCACATACGCCCCCTGCAAATCATCGCGCCCAACACCGAAGTTGATGCCGGTCAGCATGGTAGCCACAACGAACGTTACATAGGGGCGACTCGAAGTCAACACGCGCTGATCCTCCAAATAGATCAACGCCTCCGCATTGCCTGTATCGCTATTAATCGCCGACTGCCACAACGAGAGCGCGCTGGCGGTATCATTGTTTGCCATCTTATCCGCCGCCTGCAACATAAAGTTGCCGCCACTCCTGCTTGTGTCAAAGGCAACTGAACCATCACTGATACCCACCAGTTCATTAGCGATACGCGTCACACCAATGCCATTCGCATTCGGCGTTGGCACAGGGGTCACATCAGTTGCAGGCGTCTGGGTCTGAGATGTCGCAGAGGTTGGCGTCGCGCTCACCCCGACAGGCTTACCCTTCAAATAGGCAAACGCACCAGCCACACCACCGCCAATCACGAGCAGCACGAAGACAATCAACAGCGGCAGCAGCCATCTCCGTCGCGTTGGTGGTCGCGGTGGCTTCGCTGCCACCCCTATCTGCGGCAACGGCACGGCAGGCGTCATTGGCAGAGGAGTAGGGGCTGCCATCGGCAGCACGGGTGTGAGCGGCGGCGCTGCCATGATTTGTGTTGGTACCAGCGAACTTGGATTGAGGGTGTAACTATTGATATTGCCAGTAACACCAAAGCGCATCCGTAAAATGTCGTCAATTGCCTCTTTCATCTCTGCCGCGCTCTGATAGCGCAAACTGACATCAGTAGCGAGCGCGCGCACCAATACACGCTCAACTTCGGGCGACAATTGTGGGTTGAGCGAACGCACAGCAGGATAGTGAAAAGCAGGATGATTGCGTGGGTCGCGGTTCGTCAACACATGATGCAAGGTAGCCGCCAGAGCATAGAGGTCCGAACGAGCATCTGCTTGCCCTTGATATTGTTCAGGTGGCGCATAGCCGGGTGTGCCCAGCGCGGTTGTCTGGCTGCGCTGCTCGTTATCGCGGGCAATCCCAAAATCTACCAGGTGAGCGCGGTTGTCTTTACCACTAATGATAATATTGGCGGGTTTGATATCACGATGCACAATTGGCGGCTTTTGCTGCTCTAAGTATCCTAAGATATCCAAGACTTCCGAGGCACAGACGAGACCCTCTTTCTCGCGCAAGGGCTGGCGGGTACGATTAAGACGCTCGTCAAGGTTCTCCCCCTCAACGTACTCCTGTACCATAAAATAGCGTGTTCCCTCCTGGAACTGGTCGGTGACATTGGGTACGAGCGGATGATCTATATGTGCGAGCATGGCGACTTCACGTTTAAAATTACGCACATCGCTTTGCAATTTCTGTGCGTCCGTCTGGTCAGAAATAAGTTCTTTAATCACCACAAGTTTGCTATTCAGGCGAATATCGGTCGCAAGCAAGGCCGCCCCCATTCCACCCTGCCCCAGCACCTGCTTGATAATATAGCGTCCACCCTGTAGACGCACACCCGGCGCGAGCATGCGCGAGGCCCCTGTACTCGCCATCGCCCCCACGCCCAATGGTCGCCCGCAATTCACGCAGTAACGCACACCATCAGGGGTTTCGGCCTTGCAGTTAGGACACTGCATCATTCTACCTGCCTTCCGATACTACATCAGATACTATCAATGCTACAGTTTGCTGTGCAGATTATAGTATGTTTCGCCTGAAGAGTCGAGAGGATTTTATAATGTCTACAAGATATACGCGAAGGCGGGGAAAAAGTTCAACAAAATAACGCGCATTATGGCGTGATATGAGAGAGTCACATCACGCCATAATGCGCGTTTACGTTCATTCTTAGAGATGCTGGCAACGCAATGAGATAATACCAGGCGCAAAATGATTTGCTTTCTGCAAATACTCTTGCTCATTCGCCTCGATCATCAACTTATGCATTACCACTACGTCGCCATCAGGTAGCGGCTCAGCCGGTTGTAGGCACAGTTCCATCACCGCACAACCGCGCTCATAGACTTTCACAAGCCCACCAGAGCCGGGGATACGATAGACACGGTTATCAATCGTAGGGCTAAGAACCTCCAAATACCCAAACTTGTTCAGTTGCTGATACTGATTCTCGCTCAACATGTCCCGCAATAACACCTTGGCGCGGCTATCAGCCGAAAGCGACTCGCTCATCGACTCGCGTAAACGGCCCACACTCCCGTCAGGTGATTGCGAGAAATAATAGATTGCCAGCAGGAGAAACAGCAGCCAGATACCGAGGAATAAACTCAGTGTTCCGAACATGGCCGTTGCAACTCCTTAACCTCCAACAACACGAGGTACAATGACAATTTGCTCGGCGGTACGATCAAATTTGTCAATACGCTCTATAGGTTTCCCTGGCTCTACTTTGAACGCGGTTGCCCCACGCACCCGCTCTTCGTTGAAGATTCGTTCGGCTTCTCGGATTGCCGCCATGGCCTCAGCATCATGTGCCTCAGCTTTGTTAGAGTCCCAGATAATACGGTCATCACCGCGTCGGGACATGACTCGCAGCATACCCACGGTTCGTCTCCTTCTGTATAAGCTCACGCTACCGAGCCTCATCTCTCCCGCCAAGCAATCGGCAAGGAATACAATGAAGTAATTTGAGAATAGCACGCGATACGCCACTAGTCAAGGGCAACAATAGAAAACGCCAAAAATTGTGATAGTGGCTGTACCCTAACAAGCACAGCCACTATCACAATTTGGTGTTAGGAGAGAAGGCAAGGTAGGATACACGTAAACGTGCTACCCTGCCCAGGCGTGCTTTCCACACGCACAAAACCACCGTGTAGCTCAACCACCATCCTCACAATTGCCAGCCCTAATCCCTGCCCCTTGCGACTCACTGTACTATTGGGCACCTGATAAAAACGTTCAAAAATTCGCTCCATGAATTCTGGTGATATACCACAACCGCTATCCTGCACCCGCAAGAGCATGACACGCGTATGATCCTCTGAAATGCTCTCATAGGTGTTTGGCTCAACCTGTGCCGCCACCGTTATCTTCCCACCAGTAGGAGTAAAACGCAGCGCGTTGCTTATCAGGTTGCGCAAAATCTGTTGGATGCGCACCGCGTCAGCATATACTGGCGGGAAGTGTCCGTCCTCCCCTATCTCTATAGCGATGGTGAGGCCGTTGTCCTCCGCAGTCAGCTCCAACTCCTCAACCGCGTTACGCATGATATCCGCTAGATCGATAATTTCACGGTTCAGCCGCCATTGTCCAGCATCCGCACGTGAGACCAGCAAGAGGTCTTCGAGTAACGCATATAGATGCTCACTACCAGAACGGGCACGCAGCAGAAACTCATGCAGTTGTTCATTCAACTCACCAGCAATTCCACCCAGAGCCAGGTCCAGGTAGCCATTGATCGCGTTCAGGGGGGAACGGAGTTCATGCGTGACCATCGAGATAAAATTGGCCTTCATCCGAGAAGCATCACGAATAGCGGTCACATCACGTGCCATCATCAAACACAGGGGTGCCTGCGTGGTGGCAACCGGCGTAATGCTTAAGCCTAACGAGCGTTGCGCCCCTTGAATTGTCAGGTCAACCTCAATATATGGCAACGCCTGTTCCAGCTGAAACGCCTTTTGAATCATACAAAGTTCGCGGCAATGCGGATGGCCCTCCTGACTTTCAGCAACCTCAGTACTCCCAGCACTCCCAGTACTCCCAGCACTCCCAGCACACTCAACACCTTCTTGCTCACAGTTCAGCAGTTCCAGACATTCCATACCGACGATCTGCTCTGACGACGTGCCAAAGATGTTCCCAAAGGCAGGATTTACCTCGATGAAACTGCCATTCACCCCTAACAATGCAATACCATCGGAGCTTGAGGCAAGAATCGCGCGTAACTGTTCTTGATCGGTACGCACCTTATGCACAAGCGAAACATTTTCCAAGGCCGCAGCCGCCATATTACTCAAGTTTCTGACCAAGCGCAACTCTTCGCTGTTGAATGATCCCGTCCGTTGCAATGAGAGCACACCATACAAAACATTCTTCGAGACAAGCGGTGTTGCCATCAGCGCATTCACGTTCGCAGGTTTCACCGCCTCTACAGGCGTAGCTTGCGGCGTTGGCTCCTGAAGCATAGGATGCCGATGCATTGCTGCCCAGGCAATTACCGAGTTCTCGTTATACACGTTGATCTTCTCTTGCAACACATCCTTCGTTTTGACCGCGACCACATTGCGATACATATCTAGCTCATCAGCGGACGGCTCGACATGCCCCAATTCTGCCACCGGAACCAACTCTTGGGTGCCTTCTTGATAGCGATAAAGCACAGCAAGATCATAAGGGACGAGCTGCAACACATCAGCCAGTATGGTACGATACAAGGCGTCAGGCTCCAGGCGGGTGGTGATGCCACGGGAGAGGTCCAGTAGCGTCTCCAGCTGCTTTGCTTGGTGCTGTGCCAGCTCCGCGTGCCGCGCATTGATGATTGCCAGCACTGCCTGCTCCGCGAAAATGGTCAGCATCTGTGCCTTCTGTGGACTAAACGCATTTGTTTCCATACTACTCGCGGTCAGCGTGCCCACAAAAATACCAGCATCGATTAAGGGAACGCACATCATAGAGCCAATGGGTGTACGCCCCAGACGTTTGAAACGTGGATCAAGTGCGACATCGTTGATAAGCAGTGACTCGCGCTGCTTGGCAACCCAACCAGCCACACCCTCATTCATGCGAAAACGCGTGTGCCGTGGCTTGTGTCCATTCTTTTGCAGAGCAGCTAGCGTTACCAGTGCCGTTCCTGATACATCCAGTAGAGCAACAGAACAACTACGCACTTCCAGCAAAGCACCCGCATTGTGTACAATCTTATGGAGTATATCTACAAGTTCTTGCGATTCGCCTTCAATAGAAGTACCATGCTCGACAAATTGACGATCATGTACGAACGATATATTAGTCGTCATCAATATCCCCGCCTACTGAATAACCCCTGGTGCGTCTTCACCGGGAGGAATAGTAAGAAAAACTATACATTAACAAACTGTTTTCATTGCTATTCTCTATCGGCAAAAAAAGTCAATTTATATACTATAGTAGGCGAAGTATACCATTCTGCGGTTGATCAGTCGAGAAACATAGCCAATATTCTTTATGATTGCGGGAATATTGGCTATAGTAAACCGTGTAATAATACGTGTTAGACCTTGTATCACTGCGTACCTTTGCTAGTTGTTATTTACAGGAGAACACTATGCTTGATCTCACAAACCCCAAATTTGCGCATGCCGATGAACGGCTACGCAAGGAAATCATCATCTGGCTGAGTAGTGTACGTCCCGATGGACGCCCGCATCTTGTCCCCGTCTGGTTTCTCTGGGACGGTTCGACGGTACTCATCATTAGCCAGCCAAATAACCAGAAGATACGTAACTTGCGCCAAAATCCCAATGTCGTGCTCGCCTTGGAGAGTAATAATGATGGCTCCGATGTCGTGACGATTGAGGGCAAGGCCGAACTGCTCACACTAGATGATGTGGTGAGCAGCCACCCTGCCTATATTGCAAAATATGGTGAGGACATCAAGGGTATCAACATGACACCAGAAACGATGATGCAAACATATTCGCAAGCGATTCGCATTACCCCCACCAAATTTGGGGGAGGATACTAAGCAAACACAGGATGTGTCACGCTGACGATATCATCAGCGTGACACATCCTGTGTTGTTTTACAACGGCAAGGTAAACACAATACGCGCACCCGCACCCTGCGCGTTTTCTGCCCACACCCTGCCGCCGTGGGCCTCAATGATGGCGCGCACAATTGCCAAGCCCAGGCCACTGCCCCCAGTCGCGGAGTGACGCGCGTTATCGGCACGATAGAAGCGTTCAAAGACACGCGGCAAGGCTTCTGGTGGAATACCCTCTCCCGTGTCGGTCACAGCCACATACAACTCTTGTTGCACCTGCTTCGCCTCAATAGTCACTATCCCCTCGGCGGGCGTATGACGAAGCGCATTATCACACAGATTGGAAAAGACGCGTGTCAGCATGTCAGCATCAGCCTGCACAAACGGCAAATCGAACGCGATCATATTGCGCGGTTCCACCCGCGTACGCTCGAACTCCGGCGCAAGCACCGCCAACACCTCATCGACTAATGGCGCGAGACGCACTGGCTGTCGCTTCGGCTGCAATGCTCCTGCCTCCATCTTTGCCATCACATGCAGGTCTTTGACCAGACGGCGCAAACGCAACGTCTCGCGCACAATCGTACGACCCGTCGTCTCATAATCCTCGCGACTCTGATTCACCCCGTCTAGCAACGACTCGCCCAGACCTGCGATAGCCGTGAGCGGTGTCGCTAGATCATGGGTAACGCTCATAATCAGTTCACGCCGCCATAACTCCTGCTGCCGCAGCATCTCCACGTCGCGATTAAGTTGTGCCGCCATATCATTAAAGGTCGTCGCCAACTCGCCCAGTTCACCATGCCCATTCACTGGCACCTGCACACTATAGTCACCGGAGCCAAGCACCCGTGCCGCACTCGTCAGGCTTGCCAATGGGCGGGTAATCGTCCGTGAGAAGATGACCGCTATCACCATCGCGACCAGCACGACAATAATTGAGGCAAGCAGCACCGCCTGCCCCACTGAGGCTAAGAAGGGGGGAATCGTATTATCAGCGGTAGAGGTAGGCAGCACGATCAGCACACCCACCACAGGCGTACCACTCGACCCTTGTGCGTAAATTGGTTGCGCGATAAAAGGTCGCGGCACTAAGCGTGGCTGTTTGTTACTAACCTCACCAACAGTACTGTTGCCGTCTGAAGCGAGGGTAAACGACTCGCGCAACTTCGCCAGATCGGGATACTGCGCACTAGGATACGCATTTGTATTCACGAAGTAGCGCAAAAATGCCAATGCAACCGTTCCCGCTCTCAATGTGCGCACGGTTGGCAAGACTGGCTTTCCCGTGGGATCAAACACAAACATCAGGTAATCTTTATTGAGCAAGCCATTCGTGGCAATCGTTCGCAGTTCCACTTTCGACAAGCCGCTCGCCACTGCTAAGCGCATGCTATTAGTAGTGGTATAGCTCTCACCGATGATATGTGCTTCGCTTGAGGCGATAGTAGACAAACGATCCTGTTGATCGATCCCATAAAAGTGCGTTATCGCCAGCAAGGCCGCCAGTGCCAACGAGCCAGTCGCGAACAAGACGAGCAGCATCGAGCCTAATGCCAACCGCCAGCGAATACTACTCCACCACCGTTTGAACTGAGTCATCGCATCACCTCCACGGCGACGCCATTGGTCGCGGCTTTTGCTCAAAGCGATAGCCCACGCGCCACACCGTTTTGATATAACGCTGTTCGGGGTCAAGCTCTATTTTTTTCCTGAGTGCGCTCATATGCACATCAATAGTATGGCCGTCGCCCAGATAATCATAGCCCCACACCTTATTCATCAATATCTCGCGTGTAAAAACCCGATCCGGCGATTGCGCTAATAAGGCCAACAAGTCAAACTCGGTTGGTGTCAAAGCTACTTCTTTTCCGTTCACCTCAACGCGCCGCGCCCCCAAGTCAACCGTCAAACCAGGAAAATACATCACCGCAGCCGCTTCCTCGTTTGCATCGCCTGCCTGCGCCACAGCCCCGGCAGCACCAGCAGCATCGCCATTGCTCTCAGCACCTACAGACTTACTTGTGCGACGCAAAATCGCACGCACACGGCTCACCAGTTCGCGTGGATTAAACGGCTTGACCAGGTAATCATCCGCCCCTAGATCAAGCCCTGTGATACGGTCTTCCTCTCCACTACGTGCCGTCAACATCAGAATAGGCGTATTTGACCACGCCCGAATGCGCCGACACACCTCAAAACCATCTATCGCGGGCAACATAATATCTAAAATTACCAGATCAGGGTGCTCACGTGCATGCAACGCGAGGCCGTCGGCACCATCCTTCGCGACCACGACCGTATAACCAGCATCCTTCAAGTACAAATTTATGAGATGAACAATACCATCTTCATCTTCAATAACCAGAATTTTTTGCGACATATCTCATCCTGAGCAGGGCAGCAGTAAACGAATACACCAACAATGCCCCGACAATGCCCCGACAATGACGCGGGAAGGAGACATCTTCTTCCACGCTCACCACTATTTTCTATAATGGTAGCACACGTATGAGCAAGAATACACTCTATTTCGCTACTTTATACAGCCTCGGCGCCAAGTTTGAGCAAATCTTGAGGATTGCAAGAAGATTTATTAACTCCTGTGAACTATGCTATGGCTGTCACACAAAAGGGTGTGACAAATACACAAAAAACATTTCTATAAAAACTTCTCAATCAAAGGGAGACAAATACAATGAAAAAGTTTCTTCTCATCGCTGGTGGATCTGCAGCTCTGCTTTTGAGCATTCTTTTCGGAGCATTCTTCGCGGGCCCATTGTTCGCCTCGGCCAGCACAAAACCAGCCACCACCACAACGACGCAACCCAATGCGAAGCCCAATCCCTACTGTGAACAATATCAGCAGGACCTGGCGAAGCGGCTCGGCGTCTCCGTCAGCACACTACAACAAGACCGCAAGGGTGCCTTCGAGGATGTGCTGGCACAACAGGTTAAAGATGGCAAACTGACACAGGCTCAGGCCGATGCAATCAAGCAGCGTGTCGAATCACATCAGGCATGCACAGGCAACCATTTTGTCTATCGCGGTCTTGTCATCAAGCAATTCCTGCACAAGTACCGCAGTGACATCATCACTCAAGTTGCAACCGGTCTACACCTGAGCGCGGATCAGCTCACCAGCCAGTTGAAAGCAGGTAAAAGCTTGAATGAGATCGCGCAAGCTCAGAAGGTATCAACCGCTGACCTGCATACCATCGTTCTCAACGCGGTCAGCAACGACGTGAACAAAGCGGTCAGTGCTGGCGACCTCACCCAGGCACAGGGCACTGACATTAACCAATTCCTGAAGAACCATCCAAACTATGTCGACCACCTCCTGAAGCGCGAATTTGGTAAAAACGCGCACTAAGAGGAATAACAGGCACAGCAAGAGGGAAAGCGCACCACGTGGTGCGCTTTCCCTCTTGCTGTGCCTGTTAGTGCAAATGCTGCTCCACCATCGCGAGCAAATCATCGATATCAAACGGTTTTGCCAGAAAATCATTAGCACCCACATCCTTGACCGATTGTCTCGCATTAGGATGGGCGGAAATCATGATGATGGGAATATGCTTCGTATTCTCTTGACTCTTCAGTCGTTGACAGATGGTACGCCCATCCCTACCAGAGAGCAGCACATCGAGGATGATCAGGTGCGGCAAATGGCCGTTCGTATCACGCAGGTTTTCTGCGTACTCCCCCTTCTCTGTGATTGTCACATTATAACCAGCATCTTGCAGTGTCATTTGCAGCGCATCTAATATATCAGGATCATCATCGACGACGAGGATCTTTTTAGGCTGAGCCTGTACTTTCATATTATCGCGTTCTCTTTGTCTAGAGGGCTTGCACTATTTTTACGTTGGGCTGGAGCATATGGTAGTGAAAAACCAAATATCGAGCCTTTCCCTTTCTCACTAACAACGCTCATAGTCCCCTCATGTCGTGTCACAATTTCATGCACAATATGCAACCCGATGCCCAAGCCAGGATAGGTCTTTTCCGCTGGGTCGTTGACGCGGTAAAAACGATCAAAAATATGTGGCAAATGTGCCTGCTCCATCCCAATCCCAAAATCCTGCACCCTCACTACCACTCGCTCTTGTTCTGACGAGACAGAAACAAGAACCTCATCGGCATCCGGCGAATATTTCACAGCGTTCGTTAACAGATTCGTCATGACCTGCCCAATACGCTCAGCATCACCCCAAACAAGCTGCATACACGTGCCCTCAATACGTATCTGATGCTGTGCTGTAGTTGCTTGTACATGTTCGACTTTTTCTTTGATCACCTCATTCAAATCGAATGCTTCCTCTTGAAACGTCAATTTACCAAGTTCCATCCGTGACACATCTAGTAAGTCTGCAATAAGGGAGGTGAGTTTCGTTACTTGCGCGTCCATCTTCAGCACAGCACGGACCATGCCTTCCTCACCCAATTTCGTCAATTGCTTCCTCAGAATTTGAGTATATAACTTGAGGCTGGTAATCGGAGTCTTCAACTCATGTGAGGCGGTGGCAATAAACTCGTCACGTAAATGAACCGCTTGCTGCGCTTGCTGATAAAGCCAAGCATTATCGATAGCCATAGCAGCCTGACTCGCCAGTTCCTCTGCCATCGATAAATCGGTGGAGCTAAAATGCCTGCCCGACTCTGCTGAAACAAACGTTATTGCACCAATTGCTTTCCCCTGCACCAGTAGAGGGACAATCATGGTAGAGGTAAAGCCGATTTTTCTCACCAGCATCAGCTCTTCTTCATTATGGGACACCGCGACCAGCAGATCATCAGATATGTCAGCATAAAATTCTGAGCATCCTGTTCGCAACACATTTGGCAAGCCATAGCTACTCTGCGGGTCAGGCGGATTGCTCCGACGCAGTTCTTCAGCCCACTGCACCTTCTTAGGATCAACATGCGCAACCGCCAATTGCTCTATGTGGTGCTCCACCTTCATGTCTACTGAACACCAATCAGCAATGTGTGGCACCGCAAGCCGCGCTACATTCTTCAAGGTTGTCTGATAATCAAGCGATGAGGCAAGCAGCTTTCCTGCTTCAGAGAGAAAGCGCAGATGCTGCTCTATTTGCTTTCTCTCAGCAATTTCTGCTTGCGCTTCCTCATAAAGACGGGCATTATCAAGAGCGAGTGCAATACGTTGTGCAATCTCCTGGGCGAATAACAGATCATCTTCCTCATAATGCCGCCCCGACTGAATTGAGGATAAAACAATTGCTCCGACTGTCTTGCCATGGGCAAGCATGGGCACACCCATATATGACTTGAGGCCAAGTGCCTGTAAGACGGCCAGCAATTCAGGATTCTCTCGGTACATTTCGAGCACGTTCTCGGAAACATCGCTTATCAATTCTGCCTTACCAGTATTTAGAAGCTTCGGCAAGCCATACGTGGTATTGGGCAAATCTTTATATTGTTCGTACAGAGCCCGGACAAGGTCATTTTTTTCAGGGTCAATATGGTTTACGGTTACTTCTTTAATCTGTTGCTGCTCGTCAACTAGGGCGATGCGACAATAATCAGCCTGAGTTGGTACCAGCAGATGAGCAATATCTTGCAAAGTGATATGATGATCAAGGGAAGAGGCAAGTAAAGAACTTACATCAGTAAGCAACCGCAGTCTTTCCTCAGCTTGTGTTAACATCCTTTTTCACCTCACTTTACATTCAGTGCCAGCTATATTTTAACAATATAGCATATATACTCATGAGATACAATGTGATACGTTTATGCTCTACAATACTGCCCTTACTACCTTTACTGATCTTTTCCCTACGAAAGTATATCATACCTTGTACGCATTTTAGGTAACGATAGGGAGCAATAACAAGCATAATTTGATACAAATTTTACACTTCTCACAGACATTGCTGGCTCTAATCAGGTATGATTATAGAGGGTATGGGTACCTCGCACAAACTATCCTTATCCACCCGCTTAACCAACGCCGGATAATCATTTCCAGGTTCCACAGACGGACAAAAGAACAGAAGGACAGAAGGACAGAAGGATAGAATTTATGAAGAAATTAGGCATGATAGCTGGTGCTAGCGCACTGCTCGTTTTAGGTATTGTGCTCGGTGCATTCTTTGCCGGGCCACTCCTTGCCTCGGCCAGCAGCACCAGCACGGCTAGCACGAGCAGCCAACATACAAGTATAACCGCCGCCAGCACTCCTAGTGCCGATACCATAAGTCAATACTGCAATGACTATATGACAAGCCTCGCCAAACGCTTGAACATCTCCGCTGATACCCTCAATAAGGCGCAGCAGGGGGCACTGGAAGACGTGCTAGCAAAGCTCGTCAAGGATGGCAAACTGACACAAGCCCAGGCCGACAAGCTCAAAACCCACATCGCCGACGTTGCACAATGCAACTTCAAAGACCTGGGGAAGGGCACTAACAGTGGCAAACAAGTCAACATGCAAAATCTGCAAAAATATATGACGGTCATCGCCAATGATGTTTCTAGAGACCTTCACCTCAGCACGACTGATCTGCAAGCCAAGCTCCAGTCTGGCCAGACGCTGAGCGCAATTGCGAAAGCGCAAGGAGTAAGCGAAACAGCACTGCAAACAAGCGTGAAGAATGCTATCCAGGATGCGCTCAAACAGGCCGTGGCCAATGGCGACCTGACTCAGGCGCAAGCCGACCAATTCTCGCAGCAGTTCGCGAGCAACCCCCAATTTGTAGAGAAAATGCTCAATCGGCCTTTTAAGCAAGGTGCCCCCGGCATGGCACCTACGAATCAATAGGGTAACGCGCCAACAAAAAACAGGAGGACATCGTGTCCTCCTGTTTTTTGTTGGCACTATGCTCATTTCTTGAGTAAAGCTTGACATTTTTCATACCTTATCTTGAACTGCAAGTATTATCCTTATGTCGGAGCATGAAAAGCATGTTCTCATCAAAACGTCTCAACACCAAATACATAGTACATCTCAATATAAAACAGCGAAAGAGTGTAAAAACAATGGCAAAACGTATCCTGTTCTTTATTATAGGGGCAATTGTAGGGTTAGCAATACTAGTAGTGCTCGCTATAATCTTTCTCGTACCCTCGCTTACTTCAGCACATACAGCAACACCGACTGTGACGCCAGTTCCCAGCGTAAGCGCAACCACCACACCAAGCACCACAAAAAATCCTATGGCGCAGGCATTGAAACAATATGGACCCGATATCAAGCAGCAGATTGCCCAGGGCTTGAAACTGACAAGCACACAACTTACAACAGAACTACGCTCCGGCAAAACGTTAAGCCAGATTGCCACCGCCCAGGGGCTTACCTCTAGCCAACTGCAAACGCTCGTGAGCAATGCCATGCAGACCGGCTTAAAGCCAGCCATTGATAGCGGCGATCTCACCCAGACGCAAGTTGACCGTTACATCAAACGCCTCCAGAGCAATCCCCAACAACTCGACCGCCTGCTCGGTGCCCGCGCCACCAAGTCAGCAACGCCCACCGCAACGCCCGCGCAGTAACCGCGTCGATCCTCTTCAAAGAAGAAAATGGATGGAGGCACAATGGGCAGAGAAAATTTTCTCTGCCCATTGTGCCCTCTTCATAAACACAGCGGTTAAGAAAACTCTACTAAATAGTGCAAAATCATAGCCAAATTTAATCTGAAATTAATGTTTTCTCTACCTGCCCCCTCTACAGTAGAGATAGGTAACACATCTGCTTGTACGGCATCGAAAACGGTCAATGCAGATGCTCTATACCGAAGAAAAATCTTCTTACATAGGGACATGTTATCAAGACGATAGATGCTAAGACTCCCAGCGTCTAGTTTTTGTGTCCAAATTTTAGTTGCAAAGAGGAATAACAATGGCAGTAAATGAGCATGAACAGCAGACGGTACATAGTCCATCTCATGATGGTGTACAGTCAAAAACAGAACTTTCTCATAATCATCAGCTCGGCTTGTCACGTCGTAACCTGCTAAAGGGCGCGGCTATCGCAGGAGGTTCACTGGCAGCAGTTGGTAGTGCAGCATTCGCCATGAAAGAAGCGACTACCCATGCAGCTGGCGTGCAACCGATGGTGCAGATAGCTACCAGTGGTAAGCTTCGCGAATATTGGATTCAAGCCGACTCATTCTTTCACAATCTCGTTCCTACAGGCTATGATGGATTAATGGGAATGAATTTCACGCCATCAGATTCCTCTTACTGGGCACTTGGCTATCGCGCATACACCCCTGGCTGGGGAAAACCGTTAACAGGCAACACCGATATTGGCGCGAATACAGGCATTCCCGGACCAATTCTGCGCGGAGAAGTGGGTGACACTATTCGTATTCATTTCCGCAATAACGATAGGCATGAACAACACGCGCATAGCATGCATCCACACGGCGTAATGTACACACCAAACAATGATGGTGCCTGGTTTGCTGCCGACCCTCGCCCAGGCTCAGTGGTTGGGGTTGGACAAAGCTATACCTATGAATGGATTGTACGTCCAAACTCGGTCGGTACATGGGTCTATCACGATCACTCACTACCCGTAGGCCAAACTATGCAGATGGAACTGGGAGCAGAGAGGGGCCTTTTTGGTTTTCTCGTTTTGACCAGTGCTGCAACAAGTCATGTTGATAAAGAATTTTTTACTTTCTTTCATGATATCTATCAAGCAGATATCCCAGAACTCTCACAAGATTATGATTGCTTTAGTGGCTATTCCTATGTAGGCAACACGCAAACGTTTCATGCGCGTGTTGGGGATAAAATTCGCTGGCATATTGGTGCATTAGGGGTAGAGTTCCACGTCTTTCACACCCATGGTCATCGCTGGCTGTCTCCTACTGGGCAGTTTGTCGATACCACTCTACTCGGTCCATCGATGGCGACTTCTTTTGACATCACCATGGACAATCCCGGCAAATGGCTGTATCATTGTCATGTAAACGATCATATGATGGGCGGTATGGTTGGAATGTATATCGTAACACTCTAGCAAAATAGGGAACCTGCTATCTTTTCTGGTTTCACTCTATTCTATCTAACCTGAAAACATATAACGACGTTCTTAATATCTGAGATATCGTTCGAAACATTTGATGCTCTGCGTGCGTGCTGCATGCAGAGCATCAAATGTTATAATATCATTTACAAAGCCAGACAGAGAGGAGCAATCATTCTTATGGAACAACCTGTAAAAGGACAGGTGGCGATTGTCACCGGAGCTGGGCAAGGCATTGGACGTGCCATCGCCCTGCGCCTGAACCAGGATGGGATGAACCTTGTCCTGGCAGACCTGCGCGGCGAGACAGTCACACAGGTCGCTGCTGAAATCCGTGCAGCGGGTGGCAATGCAATTGCACTTTCACTCAACATCCTGCATGCCGACGAACGTGAGCAGATGATCGCAACAACGCTATCGACCTTTCAACGCCTTGATGCCCTGGTCAACAATGCAGGTGTGCAACGCATCGCCATGCCCCTTGAGGTGGATGAAGAACACTGGGATCTGGTCATGGATGTCAATGCGAAGGCCACCTATTTTTGTTGTCAACTCGCCCTCAAACACATGATACAGCAAGGGAGTGGGCGCATTGTCAATATGGCCTCTATCGCTGGAAAGATGGCAAGTACGACCTATCATCCCATCTACAACATTAGTAAAGCCGCTGTGCTGGCCATGACAAAAACGCTGGCACTCTATAGCGCGAGACACGGCGTACGGGTTAACGCGGTCTGTCCAGGCATGATCGAGACACCCATGCAGGACTTGGTGGATCGTGAAGTGGCTCGCATCACAGGGCAAGAGCCAAGTGAAATCCGCATTGAGCGCAACGCGCGTATTCCTCTCGGCTACATCGGTAATGGTGCTGATGCTGCCGCCATTGTCTCGTTCTTGATCGGCCCAGACTCGCGCTATATGACAGGGCAGGCATTGAACGCTGATGGTGGCATCCTTACCTATTAAACTTCTTGAGAGGAAGAGAAGATCATGACTGAGCGTATTGAGCGTATCGGTTTTATTGGCCTCGGACTGATGGGGCGACCAATGGCCCGCCACCTGCTCGCCGCGGGCTACTCGCTCACGGTTTACAATCGCAGCCGCCCCGCCATTGACGAGCTGGTCAGCACTGGTGCAAGCGCGGCACAATCGCCACGTGCGCTGGCGGAGCAGAGCGACATCATCATTACCATGTTGCCAGATGGCCCCGATGTCGAGTCCGTCCTGACCGCACCCCACGGACTACAAGAGGGCCTACGTGCTGGCATGCTCTTCATAGATATGAGTACCATCTCCCCCCTCACCAGCAAACACATTGCCAGCATCCTCGCCCCACTCGGCGTACAAGCACTCGACGCCCCGGTCAGCGGCGGCGAAGCGGGAGCAAAGTCCGCCACGCTCTCCATCATGGTCGGTGGCAACACAGAAGATTTTGAGCGTGCGCAGCCAATCTTTTCTATGCTCGGCAAGACGATTACCCATTGCGGCCCCACCGGCTCTGGCCAAATTGTCAAGGCCTGTAATCAAGTGCTTGTCGCCCTCATCATCGAAGCCATCTCCGAATCACTCGTCTTAGGTGCAAAAGCTGGGGTCGCACCAGAGATCATCGTGAAAGTGCTCAGTGGTGGCCTGGCTCAGACCCGCTTCATGGACCTACGCGGCACATCAATGATCCACCACGAGTTCGCGCCGGGTGGCAAGGCAGCATTCCACCTCAAAGACCTCCGCATCGTCAAGCAGCTCGCACAAGAGCATAACGTCGTCCTGCCAATGGGCACATTAGTAGAGCAACTATTCACCGCCCTCGTTGCCACTGGCAAAGGCGACCTCGATCATTCCGCCCTCCTCACCGTCATCGAAGCGCTCTCCCATTTCTCGCTCCCACAGGCGTAATCTGACCCATTCTCTCTATCACTTTATGCATCTACGATGTATAATTGCCACTACAACACAAGGTGTGAGTAAACCCATATCGAAAGCTATATTGAAGCAGATCAATACACAAAAAGGTTCCATTGAACAGTTTACGTCTGGAATGGTTTACTTGCCATCAAAGGATGACGTAAGAGTGGTACAGGTAGTAGTCAAGCGTCATGGCCAATCAGCCTATACAATCATCATCACCCTGGACCTGGAAACTGAGGGCTGGAAAATTACCGACATTAATGGTCTTTAAAAGAATTTTCATGTAGATATGTACATCTATGAGTACGTTTTTTAGCATCTTCAAACGTTGTAATCTTGTTATCGTCGTGTTATACTCTATCGTGTCAAACTTGACCAGATATGGCTTCATGCTAACAAAGCGTGTCCATGAATATTGGATTGAAGCTAATAGCATCTTGAAAATGACGTACTGTCTGTTGAGAGGCAATATATGAGCCAGAACAAAAAATCTTACGCATCCTATATCCTCATGGGAGTCATCGCTACTATTGCCCTCTTCATCCTGTTCTCGCAATTGCGTTCTGCGTCCTTAGTTCCTATGTTGCTAGACCTATTATCACTCATGCTGCTCATTATCGCATTGCTTGCTCTTCCTAAAGGCGATTTGCCCAAGGCACTCAATCGCCTCTCCCTTATGCAACCTCCTTCCCGATCACGTCCCGATGGAGGTCGGTCAAGGCAAACATCTAGTGGAAATTCTTCACGACAGCAACAAGTAACTAAACCGCGCACTAAACAATAGATAAGAATAATAAAACGAGCCTACATATTGATGTATGTAAGTAACAACAGCCTGACTTCATTATGAACCCTCATCGCTGTAGATAGAAAAATGGAGCAGCAAACCCACAGAGAAAAGAAAGGGAAGCGCAATTGAATAAAAGCTACGATGAATTAGAACCAACACTGGAATTGTATCGAGAACCAATTACAAGAAATAAGCGCGGACTTTTTGTTTTTCTATTGGATCAATCCAATTCTATGAATCACCCTGCCACTTTGACTGATGGGTATCAGCTCACACTAGCACAAATAGCTTCTTTTGTTATCAACACTATTCTTATTGCTATCATAGATAATACCAATTTGGACACATCAACCGGACGGCGCAGGAATTATTGTGACATTATCATCTTTGGCTACGATGACACCATAAAACCATTGCTCAATGAGGCTGGATTACCAATCCCGCTACCAGACCTAGCAGAAAAACCACGAGGAAATCGTTTGGTAAGGGAAGAAGAATACGACCCTATCAAGGGTAAGAACGTACCCATTGACAAAATGCGGCCTTATTGGATTGAACCTGACGCAAAAGGCAAAAGAACGGAAATGGCTGGTGCCATTGATAGAGCAAGCCAAGTGGTAGAAGAATGGATTGCTGCTGATGACCAGAGAAAGAAATCGTTTCCACCCATCGTCATCAACATTACTGACGGCAGTCATAATGGAGCAAGAGGAGACAATCCTATTGACGCTGCGAACAGGTTACGGCAACTCCACACCAATGACGGCAATGTCTTATTGTTCAACTGTCACATCACACCATCAACAGCAATAAGCCCCATCTACTTTCCTAACAAAGCTAACCAGCTTTCGACATTGCCAGAGGAAGAGCAAATTGGAGCCAAACAACTCTTCGAAATGTCAAGTCGAGTACCTGCCACAATGGTAAATCGGGCTGCTACAGCATTTGGAATGGCATTGGCACCGGAAGCACGTGGCTTTATGTATAATGCAAGCGGTAAAGATTTAATCCGTTTCCTCGCCTGGGGAACACTTGTGAAAAAGAAAGAAGACTAAAGAATTCTTCTCGAAAGGGGTTTTTCTTGAAGAACCGATCAAATACTTCCAGTTCCAAACGAGATATTTCTGAAACTGAAGGCCGTATCTCTATCGATATATATATAATCCTGGCAGTTCTAGCTGTTCTCATGATTACCGCCTTAGTACAATTGTTCACGCTTATTAAAGCGTTTTCTTTCCTGACAGATGCAATACACGGTCTTTTGATTCTCACAGTTCTTGGTTGCGGTCTTATCGCCGGATGGCGTACTATAACAACAAAACAACCTATACAGAGACGGAGTGTATCCATGAGTGCAGCCATCGGCAGTTTGCTCGCAGGTATCTTCACAACAGCATCTGCCACTACAGCATTAGGGAGCGGCGGCTTTATTGTCGTAGCTGGGCTCTTTGTTATTGCTGCACTGTGCCTTGTTTGGCTGATTGTTCTCTTTATAAATCCTGAAGAGAAGGCGATTTCAGAATCGCCTGCCCAAGTACCACCTGCGAACAAAACAGACCTCGTACCTCAAAAAAATAATTCCGCCCGCCAAGCAGCTCCACCGCCGCACTACAACGATGCACCACCACCACAGACGAGGCCAGTTAGCCCACCTCCTTATAATGATACTCCACCGCAACCAAAGGTGAGATCAGGGCAGAGTAACATCATCTCGTCACCGCAGCTTCCGCCAGAAGAGTCAGAGCCTTCGCCTGATCGTTATGTAGTTGCTCCTTCACGCGAGAAATCGCCAATCCCCATACCTGTTGCGGCAGAAACCGCTACGAAGCCTCGTGGCCCATTAAACATTCTGCCAACAGAGACCCCTATATTGCCTCCTTTGTTTGAAAATGATGACCTGTACAAGCTTCCCAGAACAGGAGAACGGTTCTTTTTCAGTGTAAAAAGCAATGATGTATTAGAAAATTATGAGGATGCCTCTAGCATTTCAGGAGACAACGCACGTTTTGCGCTCAGTGATGGTGTCAGCGCAAGTAAGTTTGTGCGTCCCTGGGCTCGATTGCTGACCTCGCACTGGGTTGCTAATCCATTACTCACAGATAATATAGAAGCTGTTGAAAATTGGCTGCAAGCACCCCGTAAACGCTGGCAAAAATGGGTCAAGCAAACCTGGCTTCCGAAGATCAACGAACGCAACAGAAGCCTGGATCGACCAGAATTTTCAGTGGCAGAGGTGACACAATATATTGCACAAGGAGCCAACGCGACCTTTCTCGGGGTCGCTCTTGATAGTGCAAGCATGAAATGGTACGCACTTGCTGTTGGTGATACCTGCTTGTTTCATCTTTATCAAGAAAGTCATGGCACATGGGATTATATTAGTTTTCCACTCAAAACCGTGGATGACTTTACCGATACCCCTGCATCTATTACGAGCAGCGAAAATGCCACTTCATATATAGCACCTACTATCAGGTTAAAGAATAATACGTATCAAAAAGGCGATATTCTACTACTGGCCACTGATGCATTAGCTGAATGGTTGTTTAAACAATTAGACCAACAAAGAATAGGTGATATCATGTATCTCCTAAATACACTGAACAATGAAATGTTTGCAAAATTTGTCGATCACGAACGTACGCAGCGGCGTTTGAAAGATGATGATACTTCGCTAATTATTGTTCGCCTCTAAGAGTACCCATGCTAAGATTGCAGAAGCAAAGCATTCTGAGAGTTGTTACGTTGTGGTATAGAACCACGAAGAATAGCGCAGGTATAAGGTGACACCTCGTATATGGCCCACACTGAGTACATATGATGCGGCATTTAGAGATGCCGTTAATACGGTACATGACGCAGATATAAAACAAGCAAAACTCTTGATTGATTCTAGTATTCAGCGACTCAATACCCCTGCCAACAAATATGTTTCGGTCTATCCAATGGTTTCTAAAAAAGAACAACTTTGGGTGGTTCGCTGTTTCTTCACCAATGGTCCCAATCTCGCCCCACCACCCGATATAGAAAAACGCTATCAAGAAATCAACGATTACATCGCCGCTCATCAGGATCAGTTGCCGTTTCTTGTTCATCAGGAATGGATTCCACGAGCAGTTTCCATCAAGGAAGACATTTTTCCCTTTATCAAATCTCGTTTTATTTCCAACTCGCTAAAATTGGGAGAGTTTTTAGAGGTCTACTATAACGAAGAACACGTTGTTGCGGCACTAGCCAAGCAGTTCTTAGCAATGATCAATGTACTCGAGCCTCTTGGGATAGCACATGGTGACTTAGATATCACCAATATCCTGGTTTGTGGGACCTACCCCGATATCACCTTGCGCCTCGTTGATTTCGATTGTATGTATGTACCCACTCTCCAAGGAAAGGAGCTTTTTGAAGATGGGCATGAGCATTTTCAGCCACCTCAGAAGAGCGTCCGTAAATTCGATGCTCAATTGGACCGTTTTTCCGCTCTTGTCATCTATCTCTCCTTAATCGCACTAGCACAAGACCCAGAGCTTTGGTTCAGTTGTGACGCCAATGAACAAGATAAATTGCTGCTTGGTGTCAGAGATTTTAAAAATCTTTCTACATCCTTGGCCTATAAGGAATTGCGCAAACAAGATAACCCAGTACTTCAGAAATGCCTCTCTGAATTAGATCATTCCATGAAAGAGCAACGCATGCCTAAAGCTCTCATGACTATTACCGATGAGAAGTTTGTATTGCCACCAGACGTTGCTATTCCCATTCCCGTAGTATACATGCATACCCCTGCGCCGACTCCATCACCTGTGCCGAAGGCTATAACCGACGTTGCTATTCCCATTCCCGTAGTATACATGCATACCCCTTCAGCAGCTCCCTCCCTTGTGCCGAAGGCTATAACTGACGTGTCTATTCCCATTCCCGTAGAATATCTGCAACTCAAAACTCCATTATCGAATGATAATCAAAAGCCCGCTATGCCATCTCCACCATATGATGCACCGAGGCACTATCCGCCGCCGCCTGCCTATAATGGTGCGATGCAGCCACAATACAAACCTTTTATTCCTCCTGCGTATCAGGACGACGCACCTCTTCCTAAGCAGAAGACGCCTCCACCTGTCTATCATGATGCTCAACCTCCTCAGCCCAAGCCCTTTGTCCCGCCTGCCTATCATGATACTCCGATGGGCAAGCAGAATACTCCCCTGCCACCTGTCTATCATGATGCTCAACCTCCTCAGCCCAAGCCCTTTGTCCCGCCTGCCTATCAGGACCCTCCAGTGGTCAAGTCGTATACTCCACCACCAGTCTACAATGATGCTCAACCGCAGCAGCCAAAGCCCTTTGTCCCTCCTGCTTATCAGGATACCCCCTTACCTAAGCAGCATTCTCCCTTGCTGCCCACTTATCAGGACGCGCCTCAGTCGCTACCTAAGCCTTTTATTCCTCCTGCTTATCAGGATGATGCACCAGCACAGCCCAAGCCGCATATTCCTCCTGCCTACCACGATGAGGATGAGACGCTGCCGAAATATCCACCAACCATACAAGATGGCGGTGAACAGCCAACACAACCAGACACACTATTTCCTTATGACGAACCAACACAACCTGATACCGCTAACCAGTCGCCGTCTTCGCCCATACGCCCTCTGGCATTGATATGCTTAATCGGCATCATACTGACATTCATTCTTGCCCTGATTACGAGTACCTGGATCTGGCTTGTCCTAACAATCATTTTCTTTGTGCTGTTTTTTGTTTTCTTGAATAAAAAGCTATAGCCAGAGCAAACCAGAAGGAACGAGCTGAGAACATGTAGTTCCTCCTACAAGCCCGTTATTTTCATGATATGATACACACAGTAAGCAACCCTATCAACACACCAAAGCATTGAAGGAGTACTTGTCTATGGTGACATCTAAAACACCCCACATGACCGATTATGAAGAGGAACGACGCAGTTTCCATCTTGACGTTCCCGCACAATTCAATTTTGCCATTGACGTGATGGGCAAATGGGCGCAGGACCCCAAGAAGGTCGCCATGCTCTGGCTGGGACACGACGGCGAAGAACGCACCATCACCTACGCCCAGTTCGCCGAACGCTCCAGCCGTGCCGCCAACGCCTTTGCCGAACTCGGCATCAAAAAGGGAGATCGCGTCATGGTCATGTTGCCGCGCATCCCCGAATGGTGGGAGAGCGTACTGGGCCTGATGAAACTCGGTGCCGTCCCCATCCCCTGCACCACCCTACTCACCGCCAAAGATATCCAGTTCCGTGCCGATGTCGCCGAGGTGCAAGGCTTCATCACCGATGAAGAGGGGGCCGCCAAATTCGATCAAGTCCGTAGCACGTGCCCCACCATCACCCATACCATCCGCGTCACTCCCAACGCCGAGGTCGCGGGCCGCGAAAAATGGACCGCCTATCAGCAAGTGGTTGATAGCGCATCACCCGAATATACTGGACCCAAGACCAACAGCGACGACCCCTGCCTGGTCTATTTCACCTCCGGCACCGTTGGCTACCCCA
>JBBPYR010000063.1:0-5515 GCA_038199755.1 Ktedonobacterales bacterium
AGATGGCGGCTGAGGCGAAGGACGCAGGTCTGGCTGTCGTCGTGTGGTCTTACCCCCGTGGTAGCAGCATCAGTAAAGAGGGCGAAACAGCGATTGATGTCGTGACCTACGCCGCACAGATCGCAGCACAACTTGGCGCGGACATTATCAAGGTCAAGCTGCCTAGCGCAAAAGTAGAACTGGCTGAGGCGCAGAAGGTCTATCAGAAGTATGATATTCCCGTTTCAACACTGGCTGATCGCGTCAAGCATGTCGTCCAGAGTGCCTTTGATGGTCGCCGTATTGTCATCTTCTCTGGTGGTGCCACTGCTGCTGACGAGCAGGTCTTTAATGAGGCACGCGCTATTCGCGATGGCGGTGGCTTTGGCTCGATCATCGGGCGCAACTCGTTCCAACGCAAGAAAGATGACGCCCTCAAGTTCCTGGGCACTGTCATGGGCATTTACGAAGGCTCCCAACAATAACACGTGTTTGGGACAGAGCAGAAGGTGAGCAATATACGACGCATATTGCTCACCTTTTGCTATGTCCTTGCTACATGTTATGATGTGCTCATACTACATATTTTTTAGAGGGAACATAACGAACCATGTCAGATCTGCTACAGAACGCTACTTTAGTCACCCATGCCTTGACGCTTGCCGATTTCTGGGATTTTAAGATTATGGGCACACTCGCGCTTTCTCCCGATGGGCGACGTGTTGCTTTTGTCATGCAAAGTACCGATCAAGCGAGCAATGAGAATCGCAGTGCGGTCTATCTTTTGCAGCTTGATGAGCAGGGACACGCACGAGGCGCGCCTCGTCAGCTCACGAACGGTATAAAGCATGATACTAGTCCTGCATGGGCACCCGATAGTCGCCGTCTACTCTTCCTCTCTGATCGCGAAGAGGGCAATCAACTCTGGCTTATTGATACAGATGGCGGCGAGCCGCGTAAACTCACGAGCATGCAACATGGCGTGACGAACGCCCAATGGTCGCCCGATGGCAAATGGATTGCCTTCACTGCCCCGGTTGCCGCAACCGACGAGCATGAGGTGCTGACAGGCCAGAACCCGTTGGACGAGGCGGCAAAAAAGAAGTATGACGAGGAAGAGCGTCTGCGCTTGCACGTTGTCACGACAGTGTTTTATCGTGTCGATGGCGCAGGATTATTTGAGAAATTTGAGCAGCTTTTTCTCATGCTCGCGCCTGACACCGATGGCAAGACCGCCCCTGAGCAGATTCGTCGCCTGACCTCTGGCGACTACAGCCATATGTTGCCGCAGTGGACGCCCGATAGTGTGGAAATCGGTTTCCTTTGTAACCGCAATGAGAAGCGCGACCAGACCTTTACCATTGATCTATGGACTATCAATCATGAAAGCGGAGAACAACGCTGCCTGACTGATAGCACGCTAGAAATAGATTGCTATTCCTGGTCGCCTGATGGTAACTCCGTGGCAGTTGTGGCCTCCAAAGATCAAATGACCTATGGGCGGCGTAACGAGCGTTTGTATCTTGTCACGCGCAAAGGTAACGTTGGCGATAATACGTTGTTGTTGACGCCTGATCTTGACCGCGAAACCTGTCCAGTCGTGGGAAGTGCCTTTGGCTTGCCCGGTCCCTATTGTCCCGTTTGGAGCCAGGATGGGCAGACACTGTATTTCCTGGTGGCCGACCGTGGCTGTGTCCATGTCTATAGCATTGAGGTGGTGTGGCGCACATTGCGACAGTTGACGACGGGCGAAACTATGACCAGTTACCTAGCGTTGTTGCCCGCTGCAAACCGTTTGCTCCTCGTGCAAGGGCAAGCGGAACATCCTTGGGAACTCTTCACCCACGATCTATCATCTGAAAATGGCACACAGGAACGATTGACGCACCTCTATGACAGGCAAATGGTAGCATATCGTTTCGGCGAGAAGGAGCATTTCCGCTATAAGGGTGTAAATAATGACGATATTGATGGCTGGCTCATAAAACCTGTGGGGGCGCGGGCCGGAGTGCGCTATCCCCTTGCAGTGAGAATTCATGGTGGCCCCCATGGTGCCTTTGGCATCGGCTTTGATCTGGTCAATCAATACCTGACGGGACAAGGGTTTGCTGTGTTCTACTGCAATCCCCATGGCAGCACGACCTGTGGCGAGGAGTTCATGCGCGAGGTGCTTGGCGACTGGGGCGGTTGGGACTTCCAGGATATTCTGCTCGGCGTTGACGAGTGTATTGGGCGTGGGGCAGTAGACACTGAGCGGATGGTGGTAACGGGATACAGTTACGGTGGCTTTATGTCTATGTTCATCATCGGGCATAGTGACCGCTTTAAGGCTGCTGTACCGATGGCGGGAGTGTCTAATCTCGCGAGCTTTGTTGGGACAAAGGAAGATACTTAGTAGTTTTGTCATCTGCTTCTATGCCGTAAGCTTGCATAAATTGCACATCTGACCATGAGAGATGCTTGGAATAGTGAAACGGTATTGAGGACACATTACGCTCTAACCCTAGACTTCGTGCCTCCATCATAATGCTTGCCCATGTTTTATCAAGGAGATATTGCATAATCTCTACTTTTGATGCTGTAGCATAGTGAATTTGTAGTAGTGCCTGTTCATCCTCTGTCCAAGAGGGATTTGCACCACGAGGACGGTAAATGATTAGCCGTTCTGGTAGCCAATTGGGATGAGACCAATAAACGTCAAGCAATAACCAATGGTGAGAAGCACTTGCTACAACTGCTTTTTGCACAAACATATTAATAAATACTTGCCGTACTCTGACTGGTTTTTTATCCCATACAGGTATAAGATTTTGGACCTCTGTTTGAAAATCTGCAAAGCTGGTAGCTTCTGCTATCTGTGTATTCTGTTCAAGTTCTGTCAGTTTTACTGTCAGTGCTCCCTTTGACGCTTCCAGTGTCGCAATGCGTTTTTCTGAAATGGTTATGAGCGGTGTGAGTTCTTTTGTCAGCTTGTCTTTTTTCTCTTGCGTTTCTGCTGTATTAATTTGTGTCTGGTAGTCAAGCACTTTTGTAAATGCTGCTTCCTGATGGTTCGCTATTTGTGTAAGTTGGTTTTGCAAGAGTGCTTTATCTTGTTCCTGTCGGTTTGCTTCTTCCTGTATGTAACGGTGGTAGTCGTCAAGGTCATGCGTTTGGGAGAGTTTTTGTAAAAACAGTGTGCTAAATGCGTCGTCAATCCACTCTGCTTTAATTTCTCCTAACTCTATTCGCCTTACTGTATAGTCCTTTGGGATAAGCGTATAATGTGCTATTCCATTGGTAATATGCACATGAACATTTGCGTTTTCTGCTTCAATTCGGTCTTTGAGTAATCCCCCTACTGGTTCGGTATCTCGCTGGTAGTAACGTTTGTTGCTTGCGTATGTGCTACGGTTCTCATTTGGTTGTTTATCAATGGTGTAGGGTGCTAACCGCTCAAACGCATACCAGAACAAGTATTCATGCTCGGCGTCAATAATCGGCTCATGGTTTTCTCTGCTGATAATGTCGCCTTTCACAATCCACCAACCTAAATAGGTAGGATTTGCCATAAGTCGTATGAGTCCAGCGTAGGAAATGTGATAGCCTCCTAAAACTGCTTTACGGTTCTTTCTGGCAATGTTGCGAGGGTCTACCCAACTCTCATATTCAGGAAACAGGACAGGCATACTTTCAAGTTCTCGGACAAGTGCGCTGATATTTCCTTGCAGCATGTAAAATCGTTTGAACAGATAAAAAATCTGTTCAGCATGTGGTCTGTAGGCAATATACCTGCCATGTGTCGGGCTGTCGTGACGATAATCAACAATGTATCCCATTGGTACAGGGCCAAATCCAGCATATAAGCCTTTGAGTGCTTTTCTCATTCGCATCTCAATCAAAAAACCTATTTGCTGGGTTAAGTATTGGGCTGCCTGTTCTGCTAACATGCGGTAGAGTTGCAAGTGAGCATAATTGTTAAAGTTAAGTATCATGCCGTTTTGTGCTGTCACTAACAGCACATTATGTTGTTTGCAGTAGTCAGCAAACATATTGTATTGAACGGCACTTAAATCACGGAACAAGCGCGATATTTGATAGACGAGTACCGCTTTTATTTTTTCTGCGAGAATATCACGGACAAGCCGTTGTAAATCTATTCGCTCGTCAATTCGTTTTGCTCCGCTTACTCCTAAATCAGCATCGTACAATGCAGTATGTGCCTCTGGCACATTTCGCTTGACTAACCATTGTCTCAAGTCTTCGGTCTGCATCTCGTTACTTTCGATATGTTTTAATACCTGGGCTGGGGTGCTTTGCCTTGCGTAGATTGCCCAAGTAGCATCAGTAGGGAATTGAATATTCCACGGGTCAACTACCTCTTTTGCTTGTTCTGGTGCTGGCTGGAAGCGGTGTAATGATCTTTTATTTACTGGTCGCTGCTGCATGTTCGCTACTCTCCTTTGCAGTATGTGGAACAGATGGTACTTGCTGGTTGCATTGTTTCGGTTGCACAAGTTCAGCACTCAGTAAACGAATAAAACAACGGCATTTGTACTCATGCTCTTCTGGTGATAACTGGTGTACTGGTTGTGATAACTCTACAGGAACAATAGATTTTTCAATACTAGAGGTGGTAGGCATCGACTTGCCTTTTCTACGCGCGTATCTCTAGTATGCTTGGTGCTTCTCCTTCTGACTAGGCTTTTTACTTTAACTTACCGCTATACTTACCCTGTAACTTCCCTAGTGCTGCTGTCGCTCCCACTGTGGTTTTATTCCTCGGTCTACTGTTACGTATTTAATGCGTGGTGTTAGTGGGAGCTGTGGGCGTGGTTGAAGTTGTGGCGTTGAAAAATCTTCTGTTTGTCTGCCTTGTAAGGTGCGCTCAACTCTTCGGAGTCGTCTTTCAAGTCGTCCCATTCGTCCACGTAAAGTAAAATACACTACAGCAAAACTTAGCCAGAAGACAGCAATTAAGACAAGACAGGGATACCAGAAGTTCATAGTTACCCCCTTCGATGTTTGGTTACTAACCTGTGACAATATACATGGTTTGGCTTTCTGTAGTGGGCGTAGACGAATGTTACAACGGTTTACCTATGTTTGTTATGGGTATGCACCTAGTATGCCTGAAATAAGCGTATGTTGTCAAGGATATAGACGAGCAAATAAGAAAGAGAGTATACTAACAAAAAAATATGGGGGTTACGCGTGGAAAGACCCTATTTGACCGTTGAAGAAGTCGCTGATTTAATGCAAGTTTCTGTTGAAACGGTACGAGGCTATATCAACCGCAAAAAAAATAAGCTCCCTGCCTTCAAAGTTGGGCGAGAATGGAGAGTACGGCGTACTGACCTTGATAGATGGGTTGAGGAAAATATGAACATTCGAGAAGATAATCAGGGGTAAGTTGTATAATGGCCCTAAGAATCTGGACACGGAATTGGACAGAAATAAGATATACTCAAAGCATGATGAGAAAACAGTATTCAGCAGCTTTCAAGGCAAAGGTAGTCCAAGAACTCTTGAAGGAAGAAAAGACCTTGGCCCAAAT
>JBBPYR010000064.1:0-13574 GCA_038199755.1 Ktedonobacterales bacterium
ATGATGTCTCAACCTGAGACATTCCACCAATGAGAGAAGAGGGCGCGGGGTTACCGGCGTTGTCAAGCGGGGGGTGTGGACGTGGGGGGTTGTGACGATTGATACACAGCCAGCCCCGGTTATCGCCCCACCACCCCCCTGACAAACGCCTTTCCACACCGCCCTCTTCTCTCATTGGTGGAATGTCTCAGGTTGAGACATCATGTCCAATGCTTATTTAACAGCAACTAGACTGATGCGGGTGCCCCAGTTACCTAGAGCCGTGCGGGTCTTATTGCAGCTAAACAGCGGAGATGACGCGGTATTCTTGATGTACTGAGAGTATGAGCAGGTCTGTCCGATGTACTCTGAGGCAATCCAGACAGAGTTACCGACCGGTACCGCTGCACCATAGTCACCCCAGCGTGGGCGAGGCACACTATTGGTGCCGAATATCTGATATTCGGTGAAACCATCCTGTGGGCCAGCTCCATCGGCAGCAATCGTGATCGAGCCAACGCCGTTTTGTGCGTCAATTGGCGCATAGGCGGCACTTGGATAATTGTTCGGTCCGGTGAGTGTAAAGGCCATAACGCCCTTGCCACTTGAGGTAACGCCGATAGCTGGATAGATCAGGTTGGCATTTTTGCCACCGAGATATCCCTGCTTGACAACCTTAGAGGATACAGGATTGACTATGAACCATTCGATACCAGCCTCACCAACATTCTTGACGGTGACACTGGTGTCGAGCGCACCCCACAATTTGCCTGCGGCATATGTGACTTGCTGCATACGCGTGTCGTTGCTATCCAGTTGACCCTCAACTTCGGTGAATGGGTCTGCCCCACCAGCAACCAAGGTCGAACAGGCAGGCGTATTGAGGCAGGTTGCCAAAGGTACGTTGCCTTTTTTCTGGGTGGCTTTTGCCGGAATGCTATATGGATTGACCGTGAGAACCGTATTTGTGAGTGTCAGTGATGAAGTTAGGCTATTGAGTGAGCCAGTGTTAGAGAGCGACCAGACAATCAGGTCACGTGAGGAACCAATGCCGTTAGCTTCTTGTGCGGCGTCGGAACTCATGAAGTATTCTGTACCGTTCAGGTTTGTTGCATACTGGCTGTCAGGAGAGGTAGCGGGCCAGATGGTGAAGCCTGGGTTGACAGGGATACTAGCACCACCAGGGACGACACTGTTAATGGTATCGAACTGCACGACATTGATGGTTGGGTTGTTTGAAGCCAAAGCAAGTTTGGAGAAGGCATAGATCTGGGCCGCATGGAAGTTTGGTCCAAAGAAATCATACTCATTGGTGGTGATGTAGAAACCGTTGGCGTCAGCACCGATGTGCGGATAGTCGCCAAAGCAAGGGCCGGGACCAGTGCCAGTGCTGCATCCATGATTCGGGGTACCAGCAGTGCCGTCATCCTGAGCAGCAATAGAATAGACGGTCCATTTGCCTAATGGGTTTGATGTGTTGCTGACAGCAAGATCAAGGTGATTTGTGCCCAGAAAAGCACCCGTGGCTGGATCAACATCCAGGGTCAGCACATTGTGGAACCAGCGCTGCGTTGGTTTGTCATAATAGCAGCTTGGGTCTGTGATGAAGGGGCCAAAAACACCAGTTGTGCGGTTAATGGCTGGCATATCGCCATAAAATTGGTTAAGAGCCATGGGGTCAGCTAGAGGGCTGCCTTGCGTATTGTAGACTCTTAATACATCGTTTACCGTTTCCAGAACGTAGCCATTGCCAACACACAGGCCCTGGTCTGGTGGCTCCAAAGAGAACTGGTTGCCGTTACTTGCAAGGCGATTTTGGCGGAAGTTCAGGCCATCGAAGCTCCTGGTAAGGGAGGCTTTTGACGAGGACATGGTGCTTGCCTGAACGGATGGACTGGCGATCGCGGCCTTAACAGCGTTATTTTTAATGACAGATTGACTCAAGCCCCTTGCGGCAGTATCGATCTCAGGAGTTTGCACTCCATCCTTGCCTGGTGCGGATGTCGTGGAGAAGGTGGTGGCACCACCGCTCTTGATCTGCCTGACAACCGGACTTCCGACTGGTGATGCAGCGGCATGAGTGCGCGTGATAGTAACCGTTACCAAGAGGCCGCTGATGAGGGCTGCGAGGCCAATCAGGGTGAGTGCCACGCTCAGCTTTGAGCGTCGGAAAAACTGCATACCTGTTTCTCACTTTCAAAGAGATAGGACATAAAAGAATAAAGGGAGTGTCATATAGTTGAGAGATACAAAAATGTATTACAACTATCTGAAAATGGCGTATGTCTGGCTTGACCACATTCCGCTCCATCAAGAGCATGCGAACAAAGAGAGGAATCGCATCGGCAGATACTTTTAGATGTATCGAAATAGGGAATTTGGCCATTTCATACTATTCCCAATAGTACCTAACTGTGAAGTGTAAAGGAAGTGTAAAGGAGTTGAGAAGAGATTAAGAATGGGTTAAGATTTGACACTATTGGTTGTCACTTCGTTCCAAAATTTTTACGCTGGCGCGAAATATGCTATGATGATGTGTATTCTGCATAGAAGAGGGATGTGCCGTATGTCACAGTCAGAGCCGCCTTTAGAGCGGGTGAAAGCGAAACGTCTATTGAGTATTGGTGCGGGAGCGGTCGTGGTGCATGAGGATAAAGTGTTGCTGGTGCGCTCTATTTATGGCGTGACGAAGGGTCGCTATCTGTTGCCCGCGGGCCGTGTGAATGTAGGGGAGACGCCCGACGCGGCGGCGGTGCGCGAGACCTTGGAAGAAACGAACCTGCACGTGGAGATCGAGGGGTTACTTGGTGTGCGTCTGTGGATTATGGCGAGTGAAGAAAACAATTATTTTTTTATGTTTCGGGCAAAATTGCTTTCCCCTATTCATGATCTGCGTCCCCATCTGGAGGAGGTGGATGATGCCCGTTTCTTCTCGCGAGCGGAGTTGGCCGCGCTGGATGAGCACAATACGTGGTTGGGGCTGATAGCCACGGCCTTTAAGGGATTGGATGCGAACGCCGTGCTCTGGCCCAATCATGCCGATTTGCAAGATACTTCTGTGGATATGCCTGATCACTGGCGCATGTGGATGTAGGTGGGCGGGTAAAACCCAGACCAGGGCATGATTTGCATGTGCATACCATGCCCTGGTCTGGTTTCTTATCCTCCGGCTGGTCCTCCGTCGAGGCCGGGTTTGGTCATGCTGGCGGGATCGAGGATGCGATCCAGGTCCTCTTCGCTCAGATTCGTCTTTTCGCGGGCAACTTCGCGGATGGTTTTGCCTGTTTTGTGGGCTTCCTTGGAGATGCTGGCGGCGGCATCGTAGCCGATAACGGGTGCCAACGAGGTGCAGATTGCCAAGCCGCGTTCGACCATCTCTGGCCCTTTGCTGGTGGCTTGTATGCCCTTGATGCATTGCTCGGTAAAATTGTGTGCGACGGCGGCGAGCAAGCTGACCGATTGCAGCAGGTTGTAGGCGGTGACGGGCATCATGACGTTGATCTCGAAGTTGCCCGACTGTCCGGCGACGGTGATGGTGGTGTGATTGCCCATCACCTGGGCGCAGGCCATGCAGACCGATTCGGCGATGACGGGATTTACCTTGCCGGGCATGATGGAACTGCCGGGCTGCACGGCAGGTAGCTCGATCTCGCCGATGCCTGCACGTGGGCCGGAGCCAAGCCAGCGTATATCGTTAGCTATTTTCATCAGGCTCACGGCAAGTGTGTTGAGCGAGCCGCTGGCCTCGACGATATTGTCCAGTGTGTTCTGGGCCTGGAAGTGGTTGCTGGTCTCGTGTACATTGATACTGTTCATGGTCGAGAGTCGCTGACAAACCTCGGTGGCGAATGCAGGATGTGTGTTGATGCCTGTGCCGACGGCGGTGCCACCAAGCGCGACCTCAGATAGTTCTTGTTGGGCATGACGCATACGGGCTATGCCGCGTTCGATCTGGCCCGCGTAGCCTTGAAACTCTTGCCCAAGACGAATGGGGGTTGCGTCTTGCAGGTGGGTGCGTCCGGTTTTGATGATGGGCATGAATGCCGCGGCTTTTTCTTCCAGTGCTTGTTGTAGACCGTGCAGTGCTGGCAGCAGGTCTTGTTCGATGCTGACGAGGGCCGCGAGGTGCATGGCTGTGGGAATGACATCGTTAGAGGATTGCCCAAAGTTGACATGATCGTTGGGATGGACCTTATGTAAGCCGAGGGAGCCTCCGAGCAGTTCGCTGGCACGATTGGCGATGACCTCGTTCGCATTCATATTGGTAGAGGTACCTGAGCCGGTCTGGAAAATGTCGAGCACAAAATGGGTATCGAGCTTTCCGTCAATGACATCTTGCGCGGCACGGACAATTGCCTCGGCGATCTGCGGGTCAACGGTGCCGAGGGCCGCGTTGGTTTGTGCGGCTGCCTGCTTGATTTGTCCCAGTGCGCGAATAAATTGGCGCGGGAAACGTAGGTCGCTAATAGGGAAGTTGAGTACGGCGCGCTGTGTGCTGGCACCGTAGTAGGCGTTTATGGGAACCTGCATCTCGCCCATAGAGTCGCGTTCGATGCGGGTTTCTTCGGTTTGTTGCATGATGTGTACTCTCCTCATCGAGTAGGTATTTATTCATCTATAGTATACCACTGCTCATTCGTGGCTGCGTGCTTGTCTCTCTTGTAATCATCGGATATAATCCTAGTGCGTAGGCACGATGGCTGTTTACTGAGAGAGGATTTGAGCAGATGTTACTCGAGGCGAATATTCGGAAGATGCTGGTAAGCGGCGATCAATGGGCGTCATGGGGCGGCTACCATATTCCGGTGAGTGAGCAGTATTTTGTCGTCTGGACTCCGGCGGGCACAGACATGCATTGGAGGCCGGGGACCTGGGTTTCACAGAAACATCAATTAAGCTACTTTTGGCCCAATGAGTGGTTTACGATTCATATCGGTTATGATAGAACTGGAAATTTTGTCAGTGGCTACTGTGATGTTGTGTTGCCCAGTGCTGAGTATACGAATAGCGCGCAAGAGCTGATCTATACTGATCTGTATATTGATGTGGTGGTGCGCGAAGATTATAGCGTGTATACGAAAGATCACGAAGTGTTTGATCGTGCGGCCAAGCATTATCCGGTGGTTGAGGAGGCACGCAAAAAATCCTTTGAGGTGCTTAATTGGTTAGAGATGCAGGCGAAGGCTTGGACCGGCCCCTTTGCCCATATGCCACGGAGGTTGTCTCGCACCGATTTTGAGTTGCTGAATCCAGAAGAGGCGGCTTCACTATTACGTCCATGAGGGATAGAGATGCTTCCAGAAGAATTACAAGCACAGCTTGTGTACTATGGCATTGTTGATTATGGTGAAGTGGCCTGCGCGAGGGGTTGGAGGCGCGGGTAACGACGTTTACGCTGATCAAACTTGCGGAATGGTGCGCGCCGCTGGAAGTGCCGCTATCGCCTGATGATGGGCGATACGTTTTACGATGCACAAAGTGTGGCCGAGGCGTATGCCCTCGCATTGTTGGCAAGCATGATGTGATTTTCCTCTACCGATTTTCTGCTGTTTGTTCCCATTTCGCGTTATGAGTCGTTAACTATAATGTAAGGGAAAAATGAGATGGCAAGAGAGGCGAGGGGAAACGCGGCTCTTGTGCTTGCCTTACACTCTATCCCGCGAATAATATATAAGCTATAACGCTGGCGAAAGTCAGATTGAAAGGAAACCATTTCTTTATGTTGCGTACAATGTGCAAAGGGAAAATTCATCGCGCCACCGTCACCCAGGCTAACCTCAACTATATTGGTAGCATCACGATCGATCAGGACTTGCTGGATGCTGCCAACATTTATCCCTATGAAAAGGTGCAGGTGGTGAATATCAATAATGGTGCTCGTCTGGAAACCTATACCATCGCTGGTGCCCGTGGCTCCGGTGTGATCTGCCTGAATGGGGCGGCGGCTCGCTTGACCTCGGAAGGCGATATTGTGATTATTATTAGTTATGGCCAATATGACGAGCAAGAGATTCGCGCCTTGGTGCCGCAGATCGTGTTCGTTGATGAGAATAATCAGTTGACGGAGAAGAAGGATGTGCCGTTAATTGAGATGTTGCCCGCGTCCGATCTCGATCTGGACATGGTGGACTCGCTTGAAGCCGAAATGATGTACTCCTAATAGTACCGTAGCATTTCATTCAGCCTGTACGGTTGGGTGAATTTCTACGCACCCCCTCCCTACCAAACGTTTGTAAGTCTCCTCTCTTCCCCCTCTCCCGAATTCTTCCAATTCCTAACTCCTCCATGTCTACTTATAACTCTTCTGCGCGCCTGCAGCCCTTAATCCCTTGCTCAAGTAGTGAAAACAAGGTAATATAGAGACGAGAAAGGGGGCCATACTATGGTCGCTCAACCGCATCGTTCATGGATGAGTGTTCAGGAATACTTGGACCTGGAACGTAATAGCCTGGAAACTCGCTACGAGTATGTTGATGGCTATGCTTATATGCTTTCAGGTGGTAGTGTCGAACATTCCATTATCATTGGCAATATGTTTAGTGAATTGAAAAGTGCCTTGCGTGGTGGCCCTTGTCGTGTCCATACCTCTGACATGAGAGTACAATTATCTACAAGTCGGTATGTGTATCCTGATGTTTCTGTGAGTTGTGATGCTCGTGATTATCAAGGGGTGATTACGTTAGAGCATGCATGCCTGGCGGTCGAGGTGCTTTCTGCTAGTACTGAGGCATATGATAGAGGTGAAAAGTTTCGTTACTATCGCACTTGCCCATCTATCCAAGAATATGTTCTTATAACTACACAATGCCCCTTCGTAGAGGTATATCGACGGGTGCAGGATTTCTGGGCATTACATGCCTTTGGCCTCGGTGAACAGGTTATGCTCAGTAGTATTCATGTTCAAATACCTGTTGCCGCACTTTATGAGAATGTCCTTCTCCCAGTGGAAGACGAGAATTCATAATGCGTATTACAGCGTTGCAACCACAAGTGACAAATCCTGATCGAATCAGTGTTTTTGTCGATGACCACTTTCTGCTGGGCGTCAATGCTCTGCTGGTGCTTAAGATGGCGTTACGGGTGGGGCAGGAGGTATCCACGGAAGAGGTGGAGCAGTTGCGCCAGGAAGAGACATTGCAGCAGGCGGTTGATCGTGCCTATAACTACCTCTCGTTTCGCCCGCGTAGCCGCGAAGAGGTACGCCGCTACTTAAAACGGAAAGAGACACCCGCCGAATTGATTGATAATGTGCTAGAACGGCTGGACCGCCTTGATCTTGTCAATGACCATCAGTTTGCCTCGTTCTGGATTGATTCACGGGAAAACTTTAGTCCACGCGGGTCACGCGCCCTCAAAAACGAATTGCGTATGAAGGGGGTTGATCGTGATGTGGTGGATGAACTGGTGAGCGATGAGCAGGACGAGGAGCGTGCGATGCTGGCCGGACGCAAGAAAGCGATGTCACTAGTACGCTTGCCCAACATGGATCTTGCCACGTTTCGTGCGCGGCTCGGCTCATTTCTGCAAAGAAGGGGCTTTGGCTATGCTGATGCTACGCGAACTGTTAAGGCTTTGTGGGAAGAATTAGGAGAAGGGACAACAGAGGAAGCATGACCGTCTTGTAAGGCGGTCATGCTTCCTCTGTTGCCTTTTTGCTATGGCTTATTGGTTTGGGGTACTGCTTGGCTGTACGGCTGGTAGTTGTACGCTAGGTAGGCTGGTGGGATCGGTGGCGAACAGTTTGATTTGTTGAATGCTTGTGGGCATCGTATCTCCGTAGGAGAGATGGACGGTAACACTTTTGGGGTCGATGCCTGCCTGTTTGCTCAGGAAGAGACGTACGTCCTTGAGTTTCATGCCTTTGAGATTAGTCTGTAGGGTGTTAATGTCGCTAGCGGAGAACTGATATTTGACGACGCCGCCAATAGCGATTTTGATGGTGACATTCCCTTGCGCGTCAACGGATTGAATGGCGGGCTGTCCAATTTGCGTCATCTGGCTGAGAAGAATGTATTTGACGCCAAAATGCTGATCTTTTTGGTGCGTCAACGCCTGACGTGCCAGGTTGGTTACATCGCTGGTTTTGATTGTCTCCAGATAGCCCTGCTCCGTGATGCTGACTGTGACCGTTTTGCTTTCCGTGCCTACGGGTGGATTGGCTGTGCTATTGGGGTCGCCATAATGGAGGGTGCCTACGATGGTGAGGCCACTGGTTTGCGCTTTGCTGCGTAGGTCTTGCGCGATCTGGTTTTGCAAGCTGGGTGTGGCTTGTTGGGTTAGGTTATCCACATCGGCCTGGTCAACCACCTGTTTGCAGTCGAAGATGCCAAAGACGCAGCCGCCGTGTCCCGTGGTTGCGCCGCTGTTCTGTGTGGTTTGGGTGCTACTCAAGACGGTTGCGGGGATGGTCGAGTTGGCAACATCGATGCTTCTTTGCCCGATACGTGCTGTGACCGTGAGCGTGTTATTGAGCACGTGCGTCTGAGGTGTGACCGTGACGGTGGCGGAAATGGCGGCCTGAAAGGTGAGCAGTCCGATGCCGGTAAGCGCGACGAGCACAGCTATGGTGGCAATCGAGAGCGCGACCACGATAGAGGCTCTGCGTCTTCTTCGTGGTTGTGGTGGTGCGGCTGGCTGAGGTGCGTTGGCTACGGTTCCTTTGCCGGATCCAAGGTACGATGTTGGCGCAGCATAGTCATGATCCTTAAAGATGGTGCTTGTTTTCGCTTGCCCGTCTCCCTCGTTGCGGCGCAAAATCATGCTCTCGGAGAGTTCTTGGGAAGAGGCAAGGGAACGTGCTGCGGGTAAGTTTCTGGGTGTGGGCTGACTGTCTTCGCCTGCCTCGTCCTCAATGGTAACAGCTTTGATGAGGCCGCTATGACCCCTTTGGGCGGCGTTCAAGTTCATGCTCAAAAATCTGTAGGCATATTCAAAGTCTTTGAGTAGGTCTTCGGCAGTGGCATAGCGCTCATTCGGATCGGTGGCTGTGCTGCGTTTGATGATGGTATCTAGTGCCTGTGGCAAGGCGACGGCTTTCCCGTTTTTAGGGAGTTGACCTGTGAGCATTTGATACAGAATAATACCTAATGAGTAGATGTCGTTGCTGGGTGCTGCGATACCCGAAAGTCGCTCTGGTGCCATGTATGCGACGGTTCCCATTTCGTGGCCCGCGCTTGTCAATGGCGCACTGGCAGCAGCACCCTGGATAGAGGCGATGCCGAAGTCGATTAAACGCACGTAGGTCTGTGCCTGTTCGCCGTCACGTTCAAGCAGGATGTTGCTCGGCTTGAGGTCACGATGGATGACCCCGCGTTTGTGAATATAGGCTACCGCCTGCACCAGGGCGGGAAAGAGTTGATAGACATCGGGCAGGGCAAGTGGGCCGCGTTGCAGGCGTTGTGCTAATGTGCCACCTTCGACATAAGGCGTCACCAGGAAGAGCCGTCCCTGCTCTTCGCCAAACTCTACCAGTGGCAGGATGTGATCATGTTTGAGATGTGCGCTGACCTCGGCCTCACGCAGAAAGCGTTTGCGCGTGGTAACGTCATGCATGAGGTCGGAGCGAATGATTTTTAGGGCAACGAGCCGACCAAAGGCGGTGCGCTGGCGGGCCAGGTAGACTTCACCCATGCCACCAACGTCGATGCGACGCACAAGATCATAGTTGCCAAAATGGGGGCTACGCTGGCTCTGGATGTCTTCATCCGCTGCCGCGTGTTCGTTAGTGAGGCCGTGTTGTTCTTTCATTGCTCTCTGCTCAGAAGATGTCATCTCTACAACTTTCCTATAAAGAAAGACGTACAAAATGGAAAAGTACCCAATGCTTTCGCTTCTGTCGATTTCTCTATAGATAAGCATTTTGATAGATGTTGATATATGATGCCATGTGCAGTATAGCATGTTCAGGAAGGGATGTGAAGTGGACAGGGTACACATAAAGGAAGATGTATGAAGGGAATAGGAGGAACGTGGGGAAATATGACAAGAAAATGTATGGAGAAGTTTAACGTTACGATAATAGGGATTTAATATCGGCAACTTACAATAAGGGTATCAAGTTTTCCCGCATCCGTTAAGATTCCTTTGCGCGTGATTGAGGGAGCGACGCTAACAGACTTTTTGCGTAACCTCCTTTTATCCCCATTGGAACTCCACGCAACACATGATTGTGCTAATGCTCACGGTCATGCCTCTTATCACGACGCGCTGCGCTCGTGTGGCGAGCGAGGGGAGATACTCCACACCTCTCGCTCTTTGGGAAAAGGCCCCACCCCTGGACGCGATGAATCTGGTCCCTACCCACCTCACCCTACCCTTTGGACGCGGCGAATTTTTGCTGTGAGGCTGGGGCAATGCTAAAGGCATGTGATTTTTACGGTAATATTGATAATTTTATGTTATACTGTAGAGAGCCAAGAGATATCTTGACATATTTTAATACAAGCTGCCTCAACATATTTGACATACGATTATCGTAATCGTATGATAGCCGGGGTTATGCTTGTATGCAGGGTCCACTTGAGCCAACTGATAGTGCGTGTGAGAATAGAACGAAAGGGAGCGCAAATGCCGCAGGAGAGGCCACGGCGGCGGAGCAGGATTACGGGTGATGGACAAGGTCCTGATCCGTTAACGTATCCTGTGACGGACGCACGAACGGGTGCGTCGTATAATACGGATGATTATGTAGATGAGGGATTGGATGATTATCGTCCTCCTACAAGTGCCATTCGTCTTGACAGCCCGATTACTCAGTCACGTATTACTGGCTCGTCTTCTCAAGGTGTTCCAGTACAACCAAGAAGACAGACAGGCACCCGCGAGTTTCCCCGACAGCGACCTTTGCCTCCTCAAACACCCCTCGATCCAGTCCGATCAGCTTCCAATAAGCGCACTCATTGGCTTTTGCCGCTTGGCGTGGGCATGGTGGCTATGCTGGTGCTGTGGATATTGGGTTCTTCAGTTCTTGCCTGGGGATTACAACGCTATAACGACGTTTTATATGGCAACCCGCGCACGTTTCAGACGAATGCGGTGGTGGGTCATAATGATAGCAAGGCGCATCCCAGCCACTTTATTGCCATGAACTGGAATCACCAAGCGGTAGTGCTTGAATTTATGGGTGGCGATCCCTCTAAGAGTGTCAATTACGTTGCCCCCGTCTATATTGCGGAAGATGGCACGAATCCCGCCCCCGTTACTGTGGAATTTCGAGATCTGAATGGTGATGGTAAGCCGGATATGATAGTGCATATCCATTTGCCAAGCCAGGATCAGGTTTCGGTGTTTATTAACGATAATGGGAAGTTCCGTCCCTCGAACGGCACTGACAAAATACGGCTCCCATAGAGAACAACCAGACAAAAAAGCTGACAGACGATGTACATCACCTGTCAGCTTTTTTGTGTGCCCATTGTTCTTTGAAAGTCCGTTTGAAACGGAGCTATCGCTCCTACGCTTCGCGTCATCAAACGGCAAGGAATGGCTTTCTATTGGTTGAAAACCCGCTGATAGTGTTCGGCCATAATTTCAGCGGGGAAGATGTGTAGCAAGCTTACCACGATGAACGAAAAGGCTACCCAGTCGAAGCCCGCGTCGATCGGAATTCCAGCCACGGCTCCTACGAACGGGATCACGGTTCCTAAAAAGAACTCGTTGAAAATGTCAGGGAATAAAAGAAGAACGAGTAGGAAAACGATGGTACCTAGAAAGAAGACTTTGCGTAGAAATGGGATGCGCCTATCTGTTAAAAGACCACCGATGAGTTTGAAGGTTTTGACGAAATGTAGAAAGATGTCGAAGCGCTTGGGATAGCTGCGCTGATTGTGCATATTTTCTTGAGACGCTTGATAGCCTTGTTGCTGCTGTTGTTGTGCCATACTGCATTTTCCTCCTTAGCGAACACCACACAGATAGTACGTATGAACGCGCCCTTTAGTTGTAGGTTGCTGTTACAAGGACCGTAGGGGCCAGCTTATGCACTTTTACTAATGAAACTGGTAAACAGAGAAACCCATCCGTAGGGGCCAGATTGATCGCGCCCCAGGGCGATTGATCGCCTGTGATTCAGAATCTCGCTCAATAAATTGAGCGGAGGGCGCGATCAATCTGGCCCCTACGGAGCCTACAGCGCGCTTCGCTGCTGCTCACGCGATTACCAGATTAAATTGTCAAAATGCATAAGCTGGTCCCTACAACAGCGGTTTGCATCATTTCCAGATTTCATTTTTAAACAGCAGCATCATGACTCAAGAATAGTTACATAGTTCGCGGGCAATGTGCAGTTAGCATACAGCTTTGTCAGCAGATCCTCTTGTGTTTGCACTGAAACTGACGAGGTGCCAGATGAACTGGGGCAACTCATGGTCAATACACGCGCACCCATCGCCAAATCCTGGCGGAGTGGCTTATCGTTGCCGCTGAGATCGAGTACCCCAATCGGCCAGCGTATGCCAGCGGAAAGAAAGTCTCGACCAGAAAAGAAGAAGAAAGGAATGTTATACTTTTTTGCCGTCACGACATCGGTGATGAGTGTAATGATGTGCGAGGTCGCCACCACACGCGGATCGTAGGCGTTGAGGCCGCAACCAACAAAACAGCCTGTTCCCTCCACTACCCAGAGATACTTCCCCAACGCTCCACTGGCAAGATCAACATTGAATTGCTGTGCCCAGAAGACAAAAAGGCCATAGATACTATTGTCTGTACTGCTAGGATAGCCATTATGCCACGTATCGATCAGTCCGAGTGTTTGTGTATGCCAGTTCCAGTTTCCCCCTGGATGCACCTTCGTGTTCATCGCAGCTTGCATCTGGTCAAGATAGTGAACCTGGGCCAAAAGTGGCAAAATATCAATGCCGCCCACATGCGGGTCCAGTGAGCCGAGCAACACGGGAATGCCAGCGCGCACACTATGCATAGCGCGTTCGCACATATCATACCAGCGTGCAAACTGATCTGGTGGAATATACAGGAAAGCAACGCTTGGGTCTTGCTTCATCTCCTCATTCCCACATTGTACGGCGTCCGCTCCACCCTGTGAGGCATCTTGTAGTGGCGTTGGATCGAAGAAATTCTTTACCGTGTTCGATGGCTGGCAAATGGTCAAGAGCACATGCATGCCTTGATTTTGAAAGTGCTGAATCGTATTCTGAAGGAGCTGGCCGGTCAAGTTGCCGGAGCCGCAACTGGCATACGCCAAGCGGAGCCAGGGAATATTCGGGTAAGGTGTCGTTCTGTCTCCCTGTACACCGCGAATCTTGCCGAACTGCGAGATAGCTGGCCGCTGCGCCATCTGAGATGTCGTAGCCCTTGTGGATACTGCGGACGATGTGGTTGACGCAAACGCGCTATGAGGTGTTACACTGAGTACAAATACACTCAGGATAATACTGAGGCAAATAGTGAGCCAAAAAGTCCGTGGGTGCATAGGTTGTGCGTTCATGAGTGTCTCTCGCCCCCTTTGAGATATAACAGGATCATGTACCGTCTTGAGTAGAGTAAATGGACGTGCTTATGAGTAAGTATAGCATGAAAAATCATAGCACGATATATATCCTGACAAAAATCAAATGAAGTAGTATGATACATTCATA
>JBBPYR010000065.1:0-6250 GCA_038199755.1 Ktedonobacterales bacterium
ATACAAGAAGCTTTTGAAAAACTACAGGATACCGTCGAGCAGATACAAGAAGCTTTTGAAAAACTACAGGATACCGTCGAGCAGATACAAGAAGCTTTTGAAAAACTACAGGATACCGTCGAGCAGATACAAGAAAACACCAAAAAATCTCAAGAGCAAAACGGAAAGATATTCGACGTTCTCAACACTCATAACATCTTTACCAATGAACGATTAGGAAACATTCAAAATCAACTCACTGAACTGGACGGCAAAACTGTAGGGCTACAAACCGAAATGCGCCAACGTTTCAACGAACAAGACATCAAAACTGTAGGGCTACAAACCGAAATGCACCAACGTTTCAACGAACAAGACGCCAAAATTGTAGGGCTACAAATCACACAAGCAGAACATACAACACTACTTAAACAGATACTCGCACGCCTACCAGAGTAAACCATAAACAAAAGGCCAAAATCTAACAGCGCAAAAGACAGCAGAAGCGATAAATTAAGAGAGTCATCAATAGACAGTATTAAACAAAAATACATGATCTTCCGCTCAACATTCCCAGGAGGTAGGGGTAGACAAAGCCCCCCTTTAGGCCCTATACTAAAAGAGCATTCCGACGCAGTGACACGAAGTCACTATCTTTTTTAGTGGGTACAGGGAGTTCGCGCATGAGCAAGATAAAGATGCGCTGCAACACCTGCGGCAAGTGGTTTCAGTCGGCTAATGCTAAAGAACTCACTTGCCCTGAATGTATGCAGAAAGCCAGAAAAGAGAAGGCCGCGGCAAAGAACGCGCCTCCAACAGCCAACACACCAGCTGGTGGGACCGTTCCGCGACCAATCGTTCCTCCACCACCACCTAAGCCAAAAGCGGTGCAGGGTGGTACCAATCACTGGCTCGACACTGTCAGTGATGTCAAGATAGGCCAACCAGATCAACCTCGTCCAAAGCCAGTCATACCCCCTACCCCGCGTGAACCACGCGCAGAGGGAGACCGCCGCGATGGAAATCTCCAGGGGAGCCCTGGTCCAGGGAACTATCGTGACCGTGACCAGCGCGGCCCTAACACTCGCGAAGGTGGCAACCGTGGACCCGGCGGTGCTGGCAACAATCGTGATAATGACTATCACGGACCCGCTGCCTACCGCGTAAACGGAACCGCAGGCTTATCTGGCACGCTTGGGCAACGTCCGCGCCAGCCGATGGAAGGTACACCACCACGGGGACCTCGCCCAGAGGGGCGCGATGGCCGTTATGATAAACCGCGTCCCGGCGGGGGAGGCAAGCCCGGCGGCTATAAAGCAAAGACACAGACTCCGAAGCCACCCGCTCCGCCAAAGCCGAAAAAGGAAAAGACGCCACCACCAGAGCCATTTAAACCCACAGACGAACAGATTAAACAGGTGGAGGAGCGTTACACAGAACTGGCTACCCCCACAGAATTTGATGGCATTCGCACACAAATTGCGAAAGAGCTAAGCATTCCCAAAACGGCAGTCAAAAAGATTGTGAAAGACTTCCGTGATCGCCAGCAGATTCCTAGTTGGTGGGAACTGCAAACATATAAGGGCAGCGAAGAAGAGTTGGCACGCATCAAAGCAGCTTACGAGCCGCTCATCGCAACCCCTGAAGTTGGCGTTCACAAAAAGATTGCAGAGCAACTGGAACTCAAACCGGGTGTAGTCTATCAGGCAATCAAGCTGATTCGCCTTGAGTTGCAACTGCCACAATACAATGACCCCGCCATCCATGGATTACCACCGAACAAAAAACCAACGGAGGCAACTCCTGAGCCAGAAGGAGCTGCTAGCGAGGTGGTACCATCGGCAGAGTCGCCAGAACCAGTCGACGAAGTAGCACACATGGCTGAGGTTGCAGAACCTGCGCAAGCACCACAGCCAGCAGTTGAGGTTGCAGAGTCTGCGCAAGCACCACAGCCAACCGCCGCAGTGGTAGAACCTGCGCAAGCCCCAGAACCAGCAGACGAAGTAATTCAAACTGAAGAAAAGGTCGCCACTCCCGTTGGCGTGGAGGCCGATACAAAAGAATAGTTATACACCCAATTTTCAACAGCAGAAAGCACGGCGGGGAAATACTTGCCGTGCTTTCTGCTGTACATTGCGCTGGGCGTGTTTTTTAGCTATCAGTACCACGTTTTGCTCCCAGATCGCGTATAGTGTGCTACAATAAATGGCACATTTGGTAGGGCGATGTTTAACCATGTCCGCATCCATAAAATTGTGCATTCAGGGGAGAGGAGAGAAAAATGACAACCGATCCAAATTGTTTATTTTGCAACATTATCGCAGGCCGGATACCGAGCGCACTTGTCTATCAAGACGATCAGGTTTTCGCCTTTCGTGATATTCATCCCCAGGCCAAGCAACACATTTTGCTGCTGCCACGCCAGCATATTGTTTCGATGACCGAACTGAGTCATGAAGATGGCCCGCTACTGGCATATATCTATGAAACAGCGTTGAAGATTGCGCAGGAGCAAGGTATTGAGCAGTCAGGCTATAGGGTAGTGACCAACGTTGGCCCCAACTCAGGACAAACCGTATTTCATCTCCACTTTCATATCTTAGGTGGCGAACAATTGGGCCTGTTTGGAGCAGCCCATTAAAGGTTATTATGATGCGTATTGCAATTGATTATACCGCTGGCATCCGTCAACAGGCGGGCATTGGAACCTATGCCCGCAATCTGGTGGCGGCAATGCTAGCTCAAGATACTACCAATCAGTACACCCTGCTCACGAGTGGGCGAGCAGTTGATGAGCATCCTTTCCCTACAGCAGAGAACGTGGTGGGGCGTAGCGTGTTCGTACCCGACCGCTACCTCAATGTGCTCTGGTATCGCTGGCGCATGCCAGTGCCGCCGCCAGCACTGTTCACAGGGAACGCCCATCTCTATCATGGCCTCGATTTCGTCTTGCCGCCACTCACGCGCAAGCTACGCAAAGTCGTCACGGTGTATGATCTCGCCTTTCTTGAACATCCAGAATATGCCGTTCCGTCGCTGGCAGACTATCTGAAAAAGGTCGTGCCACAGGCGGTTGCCTCCGCGGATGTCGTCGCGACCATATCGCACGAGGTCAGCCGCACGCTGATCGAGCATTTCAACACGCCGCCAGAGAAGCTCACGGTTATCCCCTGCGGGGTCGAGTCCTATTTCCGCCGTATCACTGACCCCATTTTGCTGGGTGCAACACGCAATAAGTTTGGCTTGCAGCACCCTTTAGTACTAGGGGTTGGTACACAAGAACCCCGTAAGAACCATATTGGCCTCATAAAAGCGTTTTATAAAACACAACAGCAAAAAAACGCACCCGCAATGCTCGCCATTGCAGGAGGCAAAGGGTGGCTATACGAAGAAACACAAAATCTGGTGCGCGAACTAAAACTGGAGGACAAGGTGCGCTTCCTGGGGCGCGTCACCGATCTGGAGCTTGTGACGCTGTATAGCTTGGCCGACGCCTTCGCTTTCCCTTCATTCTTTGAGGGTTTCGGCATTCCACTGATCGAGGCCATGGCCTGTGGTGCGCCGGTGATCACGTCAAGCGTCTCTTCCCTGCCAGAGGTTGCCGGTGACGCTGCCATTCTGGTTGACCCGCACGATACCGATGCACTAGCGGACGCGATCTCGCGCATCATTGAGAGTGAAGCCCTGCAAAAAGAGCTGCGACAGAAGGGGTTTGAGCGCGTCAAGCAGTACACATGGGCTAATTCAGCAAAAAAGATGCTCTCCGTCTATCAAAAGCTCTATAATGGTGAACACGATTTTTCCAATCAATAAGGAATTTCTCTATATTCAATCGGCTACGCTGCTGGCGCAGCTACGCTTCGCGTCAGCCATCTGCAAGGAATGTCTTTATATTCAGTCGGCTACGCTGCTGGCGCAGCTACGCTTCGCGTCAGCCATCTGCAAGGAATGATATGAAAATTGGTATTAATGCTTTATTCTTTCAAGATCCGGCCACGGGAAGTGGACAATATATGAGTCACCTCCTCGCGGCCCTTGCTGAAATTGATCAAAAAAATGATTATATTTTGCTTGGAGCGCAACCGATAGAACTGGATAATCGGGGGCCGATCAACTTCCCTTATAAAGTAAAGTCTGTTCCTGGTTTCGCGTCAAATAACGAAAACATCGAGAAGGTGATGTGGGAACAGGTCACAGGGCCTGCGGCAGCACGTGAGGCAGGCGTTGATATCTTCCATATCCCCTACTTCGCGCCGCCCTTGCTGCCACGCACGCCGACCGTTGTCACCATTCATGATGTGATTCCGCTGCGCATGCCGTTGTATCAAGCGGGTGCGAAAGTCAAGGCATATGTGCAACTGGTTTCACGCGCCGCCCATAATGCCATAATGATTATTACCGTCTCGCAGCACGCGAAACAGGATATGGTCGATGCCCTCAAGCTGCCGGAGGAACGCATTCGTGTTATCTATGAAGCCGCTGGGGACGAATATCATCCCGTGACTGACGCGCAGGAATTGGCGGCGGCACGCGCCCGTTATGGCTTGGGGGAACGCTATGTGTTCTATCTGGGCGGACTTGACCAGCGTAAAAACGTTCCACAACTGGTACGCGCCTTTGCCCATGTCTATCGTCAGGTCAACGATCCCAAGCTACAACTGTTGATCGCGGGCAACCCCGATCAACGCAGCGGGGCACTCTTTCCCGATCCGCGTCCTATCGCCGCCGACCTGGGCATGACAGGGCAGATTATCTATCGCTTCATCGAGGAGAAGGATAAACCGGCCATCTATAGCGGGGCAAGTGCATTCGTCTTTCCTTCGCTCTACGAGGGTTTCGGCCTGACACCACTAGAGGCCATGAGTTGTGGTGCGCCCGTCGTGTGCTCGAATCGCACCTCGCTCCCAGAGGTTGTGGGTGACGCCGCCATCAGCATCGATCCAGAAGATACCAAGGCCATGGTGGACGCCATCCGGCGCGTGCTGACAGACACAGAGCTGAGCGCGCAGTTGCGTGTGCGTTCACTGGCACGAGCCGCTCAATTTAGCTGGCAAAAGGCGGCCAGTGAGACGCTTGAAGTGTACGAAGACATGTATAGCCGAAGAAAGAAGTAGCTTTATGCGCGTATTGATGATCTCCAAAGCCCTGGTCCAGGGAACCTCACAACGCAAGCTGGAAGAACTGGCAACGTGTCCTGACGTAGAATTAACACTGGTTACGCCCGAATATTGGCAGAGCGACGATGGCAGCAAGCAGGTCTTAGAGCGTCTTTACACCACGGGCTACCGTATGATTGTGACGCCCTTGATGCTCAATGGCAACTTCCACCTACACTATTATCCCCAGCTAGGCAAGATTATGCGCGAGACACGACCAGAGGTAGTGCATATCGATGAGGAGCCATATAACGTTGCTACGTTCCAGGCTATGCGGCTGGCGATGCAGCACAAAGCACGCGCCCTCTTCTTCACGTGGCAAAACCTATATCGCTCCTATCCCCCGCCGTTTCGCCAGATGGAACTCTACAACTACAAACACGCAGCTGCGGCCCTGGCGGGTAATCGCGCCGCCGAAGAGGTCTTACGCCGCAAGGGGTATAAGGGCGCAATTGCCATCATTCCGCAGTTTGGCTTCGATACAGAAATCTACAAGCGCAGCAGCCCACGCACGCCACGAGCCGATCATGATCCCTTTACCTTTGGCTTCATTGGCCGCTTGAAAGAGGAGAAGGGCTTGCCACTGATGGTCGAAGCCCTGACCTATCTGCCAGAGTATTGTCAGGCCCTCTTCGTTGGCAACGGCCCCATGAAAAGTATGCTGGAAGAGTTGGCGGAGAAGTTAGGTGTGAAAGATCGTGTGCTCTTTAAGGGGGGCGTGCCGACCTACGAGGTGCCGCGCGAGATGGAGAAATTGGACGCCTTTGTGCTGCCCTCGCTGACACGTTCAAACTGGATGGAGCAATTCGGGCGCGTGCTGCCCGAAGCCATGTCCTGCGAGACGCCCGTCATCGGCTCTAGCTCTGGCGAGATACCCTACGTCATTGCGGATGCTGGCCTCGTCTTCAAAGAGGGTGATGCCCGCGACCTCGCCAGCAACATCCAGCGTCTCCTCGATGATCCCGCGCTCTACGCCGACCTCGCCAAACGCGGCAGGCAACGCGTCCTTGACAATTACACCCAGAAGCAGATTGTCCACCAGACATACGAGGTGTATCAGCAGATGCTGGGTGTGAGGGTGTAGAAAGCCCACAACAAAAGAGCAGCAATGTCGC
>JBBPYR010000066.1:0-40532 GCA_038199755.1 Ktedonobacterales bacterium
ACTTCTCTTTAAGGGGTAATAAGGCTATTTTGAATAACATTTGTGACTAGGCCATAAAGAGGTGTTTACTTGAGGTTGATTGGTTTCGAACAGCAGAATGACCGCACTTCTTGCCATGTGGCAGGCAACCCTTAAAACATTATTATGATTGCGGTGGATAGATCGCGAAATGCGAGAAGGTTGCCTGTGCTATGGGCTGCGAGCCCTGTAGGTTAGAGACAAAGAGCGCGACTGAGCCACCGCTATAGCTCGTATCATTGATCGTCTTCAATAGTTGACCATTGACCAATAGCGTCATAGTGGAGCCCTTGGCTGCAATCTGGATATGATTGACGCCGCCCTGCTTTTGAATGATGGGGCTTTGTGTATAATCGACGATGCGCGTGCTCGTCAGCTTGCCACTACCATCGACGGCACCTTTAAAAATAGCAAAGGTGCCATCACCATATAATTCAAAGCGATAGTACGTTGTCAGATCATTATTCTGGCTCACAGCACCGCGAATATAAATACCATAGCCGTTATTTTGCTCACCTTTAGAAAGGATCGCGTCAACATAAAGATTGAAATTGCTAAATGTTTTATCGCCAGGAACCATTTCCCACAGCAGTTTGTTATTATCATCCTCAAGTATAAGCGAGCCATTATGAATAGCTGCGGAAAACTTTCCCTGATCGCTTACGAGATTCCACTGCTGCGCATTGTCCTTAAAGGCATCAGTAAATAGCGGTTGCCCTTTCGGTGCAGTGGTGTTCGAGGCAGATGTGGTCGACGACGGCCCAGTTATGGTGGTTAGCCTGTTTGCCTTCAAAAAGGTATAACCTGCGATACCTCCGCCAACGAGAACCAGCAAGAGCACCACCATGCCAACAATCCTCCCCACATGTGGTCTACGTTTCGCGCTTGTTGGTTGACTATTGCCAAAAGCTGGCATGCCATTCACCCCATTCATGCCATTCATTGCTTGCGCTTGACCATTATTGTAGCCAGCGAAGCCAGGTGCAGTAGGATAAAAAGGCTGTTGAGCAGGGGAGGAATTGTAGTTTCCTACTGACTGCTGGGAGGAGCCATAATAATTCCCCTCTCCCGTGTTGGCCGTCGGTTGTGCTGGTGGTGCATAACCATTAAAAGGGTGCATTTGGCCAGAGCCAAAGGGAGCAGGCGTTGAAGGAATAGAAAAGGGCATTTGACCATAACCGCTTTGTAAAGGCGGTGTTGAAGGTATCTGGCCCCATTGCTGCTGTTGCTGCTGATCGCTCCCTTGCCCCTGGGCAGACGCAAGAGGCATTGCGGGTGGCATAGGGCCCCATGACGATTGTGCAAATTGTCCGTTGTTGTACATACCACTGTTGCCTTGCGCGGAAGCAGGTACATCATAATACCCACAATGAATACACCGCCGCTCATTTATAGAAAGTGCAACACCACAACGAGGACATGGCTTAGTTAGATTACCGTTATACGGTGGATACACTGAGGACATTCAAAACCTCCAAATACCGCTGGAAGATAGAGTGAGCAATTCCCGACAGCCTGAGCGAAGCGACCTCGTTACAATTAGATAAGCGAAGATAGCGCATCGGCATCGTTGATTGGCTGAGTTGCAGAATGAGTATCGCATAGGATGAGATCAAAGTCTACAGCATACTCAGAACATAGTATCTTTGGGTAACGGATATACTTGCTTTTTAGCACTAAGTTGAGATACTCTTATCACAATATACCATTACGCCTTCGTCAATCCAATTTCCAAATGTACGAAGCGATGCAACACCTTTCTCAAAGGAGTTATAGGAATGCAAGTACAAGCAGAGACCAACCCTCACGTAGCCGATTCTCCAAGCCAATTTCAATGGAGCTATACCAGCGCTACCAGCGACACCCCATTACTTGGCCTCACCATTGGCGACAAGTTTGACCAGACAGCGGAAACCTATCCCGACCAACCCGCTTTAATTGCGCGCCAACAGAACGTCCGTCTGAGCTATCGGGAACTACAAGCGCAGGTGAATCAGTGCGCGAAAGGCTTGATGCAATTAGGCATTCGCAAAGGAGATCGAGTTGGCATCTGGTCGCCCAACCGTGCCGAGTGGTGCATCGCCCAATTTGCCACCAGCAAAATCGGGGCCATCTTAGTCAACATCAATCCCTCATATCGACTGCACGAGTTAGAATACGTACTCAAGCAGTCAAGTTGTAGCACGCTTATCATCTCCCCCATCTTCAAAACCTCCAACTATACCCAGATGCTGTTTGATCTGGCTCCAGAACTCAACACCTGCCCCCCCGGTCAACTAAAAGCCGCCAAGCTCCCTCAGCTTGTGACCCTCGTTCGGCTCGGTTCCGATCACGTACCAGGCATGTTTTCCTGGGATGATCTCATGGCAAAAGGCGTAGAGATAGACGATGAGCAACTCAAACAACGCCAGCGTGAGCAGGAGTTTGACGATCCCATCAACATTCAATACACCAGCGGCACCACGGGCTTCCCCAAAGGAGCGACACTGAGCCATCATAATATCTTGAACAACGGCTATTTCGTCGCGCATCTGCAAAATCTTACGCATGAAGACAAACTCTGCATTCCAGTGCCGCTTTACCACTGTTTCGGCATGGTGATGGGCAATCTGGGCTGTATCACCCACGGTGCAGCCATGGTCTATCCCTCAGAGGGCTTTGAGCCGCTGGCCGTGTTACAGACGGTGCAAGAAGAGAAGTGTACCTCGCTCTATGGCGTACCCACCATGTTTATTGCCGAACTCGATCACCCCGATTTCGCCAAGTTCGACCTCACGAGCCTCCGCACAGGCGTAATGGCTGGTTCGCCCTGTCCCATCGAGGTGATGAAGAAAACCATTTCACTCATGCATATGACCGACGTTGAGATTTGCTATGGCATGACCGAGACCAGCCCCGTTTCAGCGCAGACACGCATCGATTCGCCACTGGAGAAGCGCGTCGGCACCGTTGGTGTCATCCATCCACACCTGGAAGTCAAAATCGTCGATCCCGCCACAGGCAAGGTTGTTCCCGTTGGAGCTACTGGCGAACTCTGCACACGCGGCTACAGCGTCATGCTCGGCTACTGGAACAATCCAGAGGCCACGGCCAGTGCCATTGACAAGGCACGCTGGATGCATACCGGCGACTTGGCCACGATGGATGAGCAGGGGTACATCAATATCGTGGGCCGTATCAAAGACTTGATTATTCGTGGCGGCGAAAACGTCTATCCACGTGAAATCGAGGAGTTTCTGTATACCCATCCGAAGATCAGCGACGTACAGGTCATCGGCATTCCCGACGAGAAATATGGTGAGGAAGTCATGGCCTGGGTCAAACTTCGCCCCGGCGAACAAGCAACCAGCGAGGAGATACGCGATTTCTGTAAAGGGCAGATCGCTCATTATAAGGTGCCGCGCTACATCAAGTTCGTGGATGAGTTCCCCATGACCGTCACGGGCAAGATTCAAAAATACCTGATGCGTAAGCAATCTGTCGAGGAGTTGGGCTTGCAACAAGCAAATTCTATCAAAATGGCATAGCGTATAGCAAATCTGGTTGAGTGGGCCATAGTTTGCCTATGGTCCACCCTCAATACAGCATCAGAGCTTGCCCCGGTCGTGCTCTCTTTTCACGTCAGTTGTTTCTCATACAGGATTACTTCTAGCTGATTGTAGAAATCTCTCCCCACTTCACGAAAACCGTTCTTCTCGTACAGCTTCTGGGCAGGGACCTGTAAAATCGAGGTGTCCAGATGCAGGGTCTTGTAACTCAGAGCGCGAGCACGGGTTTCGAGTTCGTCCAGGATCATCTGGCCGAAGCCGCGCCCTTGGTAATCGGGATGGACACGCATACGTTTGATTTCCGCACGCTCCGAGGTAGTACGATGAAGGCCTCCCATGGCGACAAACTTCCCATCCCATTCGCCAACCAAAAACTCTCCCCGATTGTTGAGGTACGCCTCCTCAATCGTATACACATCGTCATCCCAGGGACCACGCCCCAGGTAGGCTCCTGTTTGCTGGATGGCATAAACATGCAAATATTCCACGGCTGCCAGATCGCCAGTCGCATAACGGCGCAGGGTGAACATCGGATGCTTCCTCTTTGTAAACGCTGATCCCGCCCATCACTACAGCTCACGGACAAGGAGCAGCAGGCGGCGAGACATCAACATTGGCAAGATGCTGATTCGCAAATTGCTCGATTGACTCAATCACATCTCCTAACGCTTGCCCCTTCTCGGTAAGATGGTACTCGACACGCGGTGGAATCTCCAAGAAAGCACGTCTTTCCACCAGCTGCATTTCTTCGAGTGCCTTGAGTCGCTGCGAGAGCGTCTTAGGACTGACATGCCCCATCAAATCACGCAATTCGTTGAAGCGTTTGGTGCCATGTAAGAGATTGATTATAATCATCAGAATCCACGGATCCCCAATCAAACGGATAGCACGCCCCATTGGTGCGGTCGCACATGTTTCAGGAAGTTCGGTTGTCTGGCTCTGATCGCTTGTTTTCATAGCATGAGTATACCACAAGGGCTTGACAAAAGATACTTTATAAAATATACTCACTTCTGTAAAGAAAGTGAGTACCCGAAAGACATCTTGAGTAACTACTACTTTCTTTGTAGCACACCAATTGACGGTGTACTATTTTTGTAAGCATATTCATATAGGAGCACATACAACATGGCATGGGAAATTGATGCTATTCATTCAACTGTTGCATTCTCAGTTCGACACATGATGGTCAGCACGGTACGCGGGCGTTTCAATGTTCTGCGTGGCCAACTGCACATTGATGATAGCCAGCCAGCCAACTCCTCGGTTGAAGCCGAAGTTGACGCCGCAAGCATCGATACGCATAATGAGCAGCGCGATGGACACTTGCGTTCAACCGATTTCTTTGACACTGCGACATATCCACTGATTACCTTCAAAAGCACCAGCGTTGAGCATATCGCTGATGAAGAGTATAAGATTACTGGCGATCTGACAATGCACGGCGTGACCAAAGCGATCACCTTCACTGCCGAGTACAGCGGCCAGAGTTTCATGATGGGCGTGCAACGCGCAGGTCTCACCGCGAAAACAAAGATCAACCGCAAGGACTTCGGTCTGGGCTGGGGATCAATCGCCGAAGCTGGCCAGGTTGCCGTGAGCGAGACAGTCACAATTGAAATTGACCTGGAAGTGATGCAGAAGCCCGCAGAAGTCCAGGCAGCAGCACAATAATCTCATCAATCTGATGCGGGTAGGGGTCACTTTGTTGCATGTGAGCATGCAACAAAGTGACCCCTACCCGCATTATTAATAAAGCAATGTTTAGTCAAGCACGCTAAGCAGGGCGCACCACCACACCTTTTGCGTGCAGATAATCCTTCACAGCGCGTACACGAAACTCGCCGAAGTGGAAGATAGACGCGGCCAGGGCAGCATCGGCTTTGCCTATCGTAAAACCATCATAAAAGTGTTCTAGCGTGCCGATACCGCCAGAAGCGATGACGGGAACGGTGACAGATTGCGAGATCATAGCGTTTAGAGCCAGATCATAGCCTGCCTTGGTGCCATCGCGATCCATGCTCGTCAGCAGTATCTCACCAGCACCCAGCTCGACACCACGCTGCGCCCATGCGAGCACGTCCATTCCGGTTGGCGTGCGTCCACCGTGAATGAACACCTCATAGCCACTGGGCATGGCAGCATTAGAGTGTGCATCGATGGCAAGCACAATGCACTGCGCCCCGAATTGGTCCGCGCCCTCTTGCAGCAGTTCTGGACGTTGCACCGCCGCTGTGTTGAGCGACGTTTTGTCGGCACCTGCTCCTAATGTTGCGCGAATGTCTTCAACAGTGCGGATGCCACCGCCAACCGTGACAGGAATAAAGACCTGTTCAGCCGTACGCCGTACCACATCGAGCATGGTGGCACGGTTCTCGTAGGACGCGGTAATATCCAAGAACACCACCTCGTCGGCACCCTCGCGATTGTAGAATGCTGCCAACTCTACCGGGTCGCCTGCATCACGCAAATTGACGAAATTCACGCCCTTCACAACGCGCCCCTTAGCCACGTCCAGACAAGGAATAATGCGTTTGGTTAGCATGCCGCTCTTTATCCTTTCCCCTCGCTTCGTTCAACCACCAGAAGCGCCTCTTTGAGGTCAATCGCGCCTGTGTAGAGTGCCTTGCCAACAATGGCACCCTCAACGCCCAGCTTGCCTAGCGTCTGCAAATCTGCTAGAGAACTCACGCCGCCAGAAGCGATCAGAGCACTGGACGTTGCCTGCTGCATAGCTCGGAGCGCGTACAGATTGGGGCCAACCAGCGCACCATCACGTGCGATATCAGTGTAAATAAAGCGTTGCACGCCTGCCTGCTCTAGCTCTTTCGCCAAATCGATTGCCTGCACCTGTGACGTTTCACGCCAGGCAGCAATGGCAACATACCCATCACGGGCATCAATGCCTACGACGATGCGCTCTTGCCAACGTCGTAGCGCATCCAGCAGCAATGTACGATGGGTGAGCACGACCGTACCAAGAATGACGCGATCCACGCCCAAATTGAGCACCTGCTCGATATGCTCAAGTGTACGCATGCCACCGCCCACCTCTATTTGCAGAGATGTAGCAGCCCGAATGCGCCCGATCAGCTCACTATTGACAGGGTAGCCTCGCGCGGCACCATCTAGATCAACCAGATGCAGCCAGCTCGCACCAGCCTCCTGCCAGCGTTTTGCCACGTGTACAGGGTCCATATCATAGGTTGTGACCTGAGCATAATCCCCCTGGTACAGGCGCACACAACGCCCATCTTTAATATCAATTGCAGGAAATATAATCATCAGTTTACGCTTTCTCAACCTGTTTTGCCGCTGCTACCGAGGCTTCGTTGACCCATTGCACAAAGTTTTTCAGCAATTGTAGCCCAACATCGCCGCTCTTTTCGGGGTGAAACTGCGTACCCCAGACCTGCTCGGTCACGATTACGCTACAGTAAGGTGAGCCATAATCGGTGACGGCGGCCACCCCGCTCTGGTCCTGTGGCTCGACATAGTACGAGTGAGCGAAATAGAAGTAAGTATCAGACGGAATGCCAGCAAAAATAGGCAGGTCAGAACGCTGAGGAATGATCTGATTCCAGCCCATGTGTGGTATCTTCGGCCCATGAGGAATACGGCGAACCTCGCCCCTGAACAGCTTTAAGCCGCCCACTTCTCCCTCGGCGTGGTGGTCTGCCAGCAACTGCATGCCCAGGCAAATGCCCAAAAAGGGTTTACCCTGCTGGGTTGCGCGGCGAATGGCGTCGTCTAACCCTCTTGCGTTCATACGCGCCATCGCCGCACCGCCGGAGCCAACACCTGGCAAGACCACCGCCTGAGCAGCGGCCACGACTAGCGGGTCATCTGTCACCTGCACCGACGCCCCCACCGTTTCCAGAGCCTTTGCAATGCTATGAATATTTCCCGCGCCATAATCAATGACGGCTATCATCTCTCTGCTTCTCCTTCTCACTCTCTGCCTTCAGCCCGAATTGTACTCCCTATTTCGGCCTTGTTGCAAATTATGAAAACTGCATGTCGCCCATCAGCATCGTAAACAGCAAACCAAGCCACGTAATCTTGCTGGGGAAGCGTGCCTCGTCAAGCAAATTGATGGTGAGCAAAGGACAACACAACAATGCAGACTGCATGATTTCTCGCCAGTTCTGCGGCAAGGCATCAACTGCACGCAGATACTCCAGCAAAGGTGTCAGCAGATATTCCAGCTTGGTTTGGAGGATCGCCTTGCGAATGGGGCTCCACTCATGCGTGTGTTCCATGAAGAGCGTATCCCCCCTCACAGCGAGTGTCAGCTCAAACTCTTGCGCGACCTCCTGGGGAAAATACATCCACATCGCAAACACGTTGTGAAACAGGGGTTTGACGACATCCAGCAAGGGTGAATGACGACCAGCGAAGGCAGGATCGAAGTAGAGATAACGCTGCTGCTCCTCCAGAAAGACGTTGCCGAAATGGGCATCGCCATGTCCAACAACGGTAAATGCCGCCTGCGCAGGGTCTAGCACCACTTTGGCCCGCTCAACCAACTGCTCTAGCGTGTAATCAAGCAAGACACCGTTCACATTCCAACAACTACGGAGCACCTGCTCAAAAGGTAGACTTTGCCCCAGAGCGTCTGGTAACGGCACCTGTTTCCCTTGATAAAAATGCTTGTAGCGTTCGCCCGCGAGACGATGCCAGAATAATTGATGGATAGGGGCACGCGCATGCTCTTCCGCCGTGGCAGGGGCCAGGGTAGTACGATAGATAGCTAACAGGCGTTCGCACTCGCGACGTTCAGCAGCTATCAACACATCCATGCTCGCACTGCTCTCAGTACTTTTTTCGTGCTTCTCAACTGCCCGTACGAGATCGAACATCACCGGCCAGCGCACCACGGGATAGATGACCATTTGCCGCCCCTGCTCATGCAGTGTTTTTAGTGGACGCACAATAGCATATCCAGCTTGATGCAGCAATTCGGCATGATAATATTCTTCGATTATGCCCTGGTCTTCAACGTGTGTTTTGAAGAAATAGTCTTCGCCATGCAAGCGATAAAAACCGTTAAACGAGTTCAAGGACACCGCTTTTGGCGTGAGCGTGACACTCTCAACGTGCAGATGCATGTGCCGCGCAAACCAGCGTTGCAGCAGCATAGCCGCTTTCTTGGCATCGCTAAATTGTAAACGCTGGATGGTAGCTAAACCATCGATCTGTTGCAAAAGTTCTGGTAGCTTGCGCACATCCTCAATCATAAAATCTGGCTGGCTGGCTTCGAGCGCACGCCGCGCCTCCGCCGTTCTCGCTCCCGTGAGGACTGCAACCGTGAGCGCACCCGCCGCTCGGCCTCCTACGGTATCGCTTGTGGTATCCCCAACCACAATAAAGCTGCCCCACGTTGTAGCAGGGTCGCCCACCCGGTATGCTGGATTGGCGGCACGCAAAAAGGGGAATGGATGTGGTTTCACCAGCATAGTCATATCGCCAGCAGCACGCAGTGCTTCCTCGGCCTGTATCACGTCGGTGTCCGTCACAATATGCGCTTCACTAAAATAGGGCAGCAAACCATACTCTTCGAGTGGCACAATGGCTTCATGGCGAGGTCGCCCAGTCGCGATACCCAACATATACCCTTGCGAACGTAAAGCATCCAACATGGCCCGTAGCTGCTCTGAGGGAAAGAGGGGGCGTTCAAAATGAATACAGCCCGGCTTGCCCGTTTGCTGTGGTGCATGACCATAGCTTTGTGCATAGAAAGCATCGCCAAGATACCACTCTTGAAAAAGGTCCTGACAAAACAGCCACGATGGGCTATAGCGCGCAAATACGCCCGCTATCGACTGACCCAGACGCTCACTGGCATAGCTATCAAAGCGTTGCAGAAACTCCATGCCCCGCACATCGGCGAAGACAGGCAGATCAAAAAGAGCGTAGAGACCTTGCGCGGAGATTTGCAGATCAGGTACATCAGAAAGCTTCTGCCTGAACGCCGCTATCCACCCGTTATCAGCGGGACGCAAGGGCAACAACGGAGTAATATCAGGGATTTGTGCCAATAGTTCGATCAGGTACCAGCAAAAACCAGCATAGCAGGTGTCCCAGTTGGAATTGATAGCACGCGCTTTCAAGCCAATAATGACCTGTTGAGGGAGTGTCTCATCGCCGAGTAGATGGCTCGCCACTGCATCCGTAGCGGGAAGATACTGCTGACTTGCCGCTTTCTGCATAACATGCCAGTATTGCGAGCTATACAGCAATTCGTGAATCACCAGTCCGGCAGTATCCCAATAGGCTTCTTCGCTGGTGATAACGCCATCGAGGTCAAAAATAATCGTATTTTCCACAAGCGTCTCTTATACCATTCTCTTGAGGCGTTCGCGCAGGCTACGCACACTGATAGACTCTTGTGCAAAGCGAAAGGTGAGCGGCGTCACGTTGACATGCTCCGCACCAGCACTACGCAAAAGGGCAATCACTTCCAGCAACTCTGGAGCGGAACCGCCAACACCCACGACACCAGAGATGGTGTAGCGTTTCGGCTCTCCCTCTTCTGGCAACTCAGTGCTAGCAACCCGTAACTCGACACCAGAAGTCATGGTTCGCAGGCGTCGATTCAGGACATGACAGGTTTCTTGCATTGCAGCCAGACTTTCACCATGCATGTGCGCTGTCAGCAAAGAACGATTACGCGCCTGCGTACGAGCATCGATCAACTCTAGAATGGTTTCCGCCAAGCGCATCGCCTTCGGTGTCTGTTGCAGCAGATGTGCATTCGCGATCAGACATGCCTGTGAGCGCAAGACCACGCCATCATCTAACAATTTGAGATGATTTTCACGCAGCGTTGTACCCGTCTCCGTCAAGTCCACAATCAGATCAGCGGTATCAGTCAGCGGGGCCGCCTCCAACGCGCCGTGCGGCGAGATCAGCTTACAATGGGTGATATCATGTCGTCGCAAAAACTGTGCGGTCAAAATCGGATACTTTGTGGCTATACGAAGACCGCGTCCTTTATGCGTTTGATAATAGCCGGAGAGGTGCCAGAGGTCAGCGCAGTTGCTCACATCAATCCACGTTTCGGGCACCGCGATCACGAGGCGACAGGCACCATAACCAAGATCGCGCTCCAAGACCATTAACTCCTCGTCTTGTTCATCCTCTTCTATCTCGTCATCACCATAGCCGCGATGCTCCGCCAGAATATCATAGCCAGTAATACCAAAAGCGGCGTCTCCATTTTGCACCAGGAGAGGAACATCTGCCGCCCGCTGGAAGACTACCTCTAAGCCGGGCATGCTGCCAATGCGCGCGATATATTGTCTTGGATTGCTACGACTCACCTTCATACCACACTCAGCCAGAAATGCCAGCGTCGCCGCCTCTAACGCTCCCTTGCCCGGCAAGGCAAGACGAACTATATTTTCCGTACTCAACGCTCTTGCCCCTTATGTAAAATATATGCAGCCGCCAGCTCAATATGCTGCGTCTGCTCTTCGCCCGTAGAGAGATTGCGCAGTGTCACCATGCCATTACGCTGTTCGCTCTCACCCACAATCAATGCATAGGCTATGTGTTTGCGCGAGGCTTGCTTTAAGCCCGCCCCCACACTATGACCAGCAATGTCAACCTCTGTCTTTAAGCCCAGCGCACGCACGGTTTGCGCAACCTGAAGCGCATAGGGCATTTCCTGCACACTGACTGGAATAACCTGGACCTGTGTGTTCACGGCAGCTGGTTGCTGCTGTTGGGCTGCCAAGGATACTAAACGCTCAACACCAAAGGCGAAGCCGCAAGCGTTGACCTCGCGTGTGCTACCAACCGCGCGCATGAGCCGATCATAGCGTCCACCACCGCACAGTTGCGCATCAAAACCGTCTTCTTCTTGCGCGTGTATCTCAAACACCAGTCCCGTATAGTAGCTGACACCTCGTCCCAATGACAGATTGAGCACAATCTGCTCACGCGCCACACCTGCCTGCTCCACCACCGCCACCAGTTGCTCAAGTTCGATCAATGGCTCCGCGTCCAATTCGTAACGGCTTAGCAGGTTACGCAATTCCGCAAACACCTGTGGCGGCGGTCCTGAAACAGCATGCAACGCCTTCAAGAAATCGAGTGCGTACAAAATCTGTCGGCGTTGTTCGCCACGCCCCATCTTCCACAGAAAGCGTTCGACCACCTCACGACGAGCGTCGTCATCGCCAAAAGAGATGCTGATGCCATTCAACAGCGAGGTGATATAGCGTGTCTCTTGCGTCGTCGTTCCGCTTGCAGCCGCTGAACCTATCGTGGCCTCTTCCGAGGAACCAGCGGGATAGAGTGCTTCCAGCCGTGCCTGGGCGCGGCGTTCGCCCTCCTCTGACCGGCTGATCTGTTCCATCAAGCTCAACAGCAGGCGAGTCGCCTGTTCATCAAGCTGCAAACGATTGATAAAACTGCTCACGACACCGATATGACCAAGTTCAAGGCGATACCCTGAGATGTCTAGCTCTTTGAGAACCGCGCATGCCAGATGCAGTATTTCCGCGTCGGCAGACCAGGGATGCCCACCAAACAGTTCTATCCCAAGTTGGGTATGCTGCCGAAAACGGCTGCGCCCCGGTGCTTCATAGCGGAAGATGGGGCCAGCATATTGAAAGCGTAACGGGAGTGCTTGCTGCTGATAGTGATCCAGGTAGAGACGACAAATCGACGCCGTATATTCTGGTCGCAAGCAGAGATCACGATGATGCAAGCGAAATGCATAGAGATTTTGCCAGAGTTCTTGTCCAAAACTTGACGCGAACAGATCACTACGCTCCAATACAGGCGTGTCTACGTGCTTATAACCCGCGAGTTCCAGCACCTCACCCACACGCTCCTCGATCAGACGCTGGCCCTGATACGCATCAGGCATCAGATCATGCATGCCGCGCAACCGCTCTACGCGCTTCTTCATAGGATTACTACTATCCTCTCGCCAATAATGCCATGTTGCCGCTGACTAGCGTACAATCATGGTTCCCGCGCCCTCATCGGTAAACAACTCGCGCAGCAAGATGTGTGACATACGCCCATCAACAATGTGAACACGCGGAACCGCCGCCAATGCATCCAGGCAAGCCGAAACCTTGGGAATCATGCCGCCATTGATCACGCCTTCCGCGATGAGTTGCTTTGCGCCCGTCTCGCTGAGTTCGGATATTAAGGAACCATCAGAGCGGCAAATGCCCGCAACATTACTCAGGAAGATCAGCTTCTCCGCGTTGAGCGCACCCGCGAGATGCGCCGCCACGAGATCGGCGTTGATATTCAAGCAGGTGCCATCCGGCCCCTCGCCAAGTGGTGCAACGATAGGAATATAGCCATTCTCAATCAAGGTCTGGATGGGTGTCGGGTCAACCGAAGTGACCTCGCCTACATAGCCGAGCCGCTCGTCTGCGATACGCGCCTTCACCATACCACCGTCAGTTCCGCTTAGTCCAATCGCCTTACCACCTAACTGCGAGGCCATCAGGACCAGTTTCTGGTTGACCTGACCACGCAACACCATGCGCACCACCTCTAACGTTTGGGCATCGGTCACACGCAAACCATTTTCAAAGCGTGCAGGTATATTAAGCTTGCTGAGCCATTCATTGATATAGGGACCGCCGCCATGCACCAGCACGGGATAGGCACCAAGTGAATGCAGCGAGATGATATCTTGCAACACACCACGTTGATGCTCTAGTGTGCTGCCACCCAATTTTATCACGAGTGTCTTGCCTCGTAAAAAGTCGATATACGGCAAGGCTTCACGTAGCACCTGAGCAATAAGGTAATGATCGTTAATAATTTCACCGTCCGTATTTGTTGAAAAGGTAATCGCCATGTCTATATATACTCCTCATACGTTCCTTGTCCCCACATCACGTAAGATTCAAAGAGCGTCTTTCAGCCGTAAGCTCCGTAAGCTCGTTGAAGCTGGCTATGGATAAACAGCTAATGATTGTAAGCCAGCCGTTTCTGGCAAGCCAGAGAGACAATTTGCATTTTGGATGGCCTGCCCTGCTGCCCCTTTTACGAGGTTATCCAGACAAGCAAAAACCACCAAGCGGTTTGTACGCGCATCCACCACAGGATGAATAAAGCAAGCATTGTTGCCATAGCTCCATTTGGTATGCGGTGGTTGATCGACCACATGTACAAATGGCTCATTGGCGTAGTAGTGCTCATAGGTTGCACGTACTTCCGTAGCGGTTGGTAGATGTCCGCTGGCATCCGCTTTCAGCGAAGCATAGGCAGTTGCTAGAATTCCGCGTGTCATTGGCATCAGATGGGGCATAAAGGTCATGCGTAACTTGCCCCTCACATCATGGCCCGCGTCAGCCGCCCCTGCCTCCAACTCTTGCATGATTTCGGGTAAGTGACGATGCCCACCAACACTGTATGCACTGACATCCTCATTCGCCTCCGCATAGTGTGAGGACAAGGTGAGACCCCGTCCGGCACCACTAATCCCTGTTTTACTATCAACAATCACATCGGCCTCGATCAAACCATGTGCTAAGGCAGGCAATAGTGCCAGAATAGAGGTGGTAGCGTGGCAACCAGGATTGGCGACGAGTGAGGCATGCTTGATACGCTCTCGATAGCGCTCAGGCAAGCCATACACCGTTGTCTCCAATAAAGATGGCGCGGGATGTGTATGTTTATACCACTCCTCGTACACACGAACATCGTGCAAGCGGAAATCAGCCGAGAGGTCTACCACTTTTGTGCCACGCTCTACTAAACGCAACACTGACTCCGCCGCCGCCGCGTGGGGCAGGCAGACAAAAGCAAGATCCGTTTGCTCAGGCTCCTCGGTAATCAGCAGTTCTGGATCAATCCCCAGCTGGGTATAAGCGAGTGCGGCAAGCTGGGGGAACACATCGTCCAGGCGTTTTCCCACCGCGCTGCGGCCCGTCACAGAGGTCACCACAAACGACGGATGCTGAGCAAGCAAACGTATCAATTCTAGACCTGTATAACTCGTAATTCCCACAATAGCAACGGTAATCATGTTCCTACACCTTCCACGAACAAACAACAAAAAACCCTTCATCCCCTTTGACGAAAAAGGGACGAGGGCTATATATTGCTCCCGTGGTACCACCCTGATTGTCTTTCTTCCTCTAGGGAAACGCATTTCACCAGCGAGGAAGGAAAAACCACTCATTCTCGGCTATCTTGCTGCGTGGAAGCCAGCCACCTGGTCCTACTTGTCTAAAAGACTTTCTTCGGTCAGCCGCTCACGAAAGGGTTCTGAACTGATTATTCCCCGCCGAACTTTCACTCTCTTCGGCTCGCTGTTGGCAATCAAGCTCATACTATATTCGATCAACACGGTCAGGCTCTATTTATTTGTTCTAGTATACAGGATACCAGCATATACAACAGATGTCAATTACTTTTATGTGTAAAAAGTATACATTCTTATCGCAGAGATGATAGATGTCCTGTTCTACTTGCTCTTCTCGTGCAGTTTGCATACAATGTGGTGGTTATCACCATAGGAATTTTTTGCATGATAGAAGAGGAACCAGGAGGGCGAGAAAACGAGTATGCCACACGCGCCAGATGCACATCGAGAGAAGACGCTTGCCGCATTATCGTCAGTCGGGGCAGCTATCGGTCTTACCAGCCTAAAAATCACTGTCGCCCTCCTCACAGGGAGCCTGGGTATTTTTGCCGAGGCCGCCCACTCTGGCCTCGACCTTGTGGCCGCCTTGTTGACCTTCTTTGCCGTGCGTGTCGCTGATCGCCCTGCCGATGCCACCCATAACTATGGGCATGGCAAAGTTGAAAACCTGTCGGCCTTAGCAGAGGCAGTACTTTTGCTGATCACAGCAGTGTGGATTATTTACGAGGCGATCCTTCGTCTGTTACATCATGAGGGGTTGAGCGATGTGAACATTTGGGCCTTTGTGGTGATGAGCATCTCGATTATCGTTGATTTCACACGCTCACGCGTCTTGCTGCGGGTGGCACGCAGGCTTGGCAGCCAAGCACTAGAGGCCGATGCCTTACATTTCAGTACGGACATATGGAGCTCTACAGTCGTTATCGCTGGCCTCATCGTGGTCAGCCTGACACAGCACTTCCATCTTCCCAGCTGGCTCGGCCAAGCCGATGCAGTCGCGGCCCTCGGTGTGTCGGGTATCGTCATCTGGGTTGGTCTCCAGTTGGCGAAGGAGACGATGGATGCGCTCTTAGATCGTGCACCAGGAGAACTAGCCAAACAGGTGCAAACCAATATCGACACTGTACCCGATGTCACCCAAGTACGGCGTATCCGTGTGCGACGCGCAGGCAACAAGCTATTCGCCGATGTCATTATCGCCGCACCGCGCATTCTTACATTTGAACAAATTCACGATCTGACCGAACAGGTTGAGCGTGCCGCGATGGATGGTGTGCGCAGCATTGCGCCACAGGGTGAGGTCGATGTCGTTGTTCACGTTGAACCAACGGCGACCCCAACCGAAACCGTGACCGATCAAATTCATTACCTTGCTGAGCGCGTTGGTGTTCACGCGCACGATATCCATGTGCGTGAGGTGAGCGGTAAGTTAGAGGCAGACTTTGATGTTGAGGTGCAGTCCGACATGGATTTACAGCAGGCACACGCGGTCGCAACACGCCTGGAACAGGCAGTCCTCAACACCAATCATCAGTTGCATCGCGTGACGACCCATATCGAGGCCCCAAATAACGATGTCGTGCCACGCCAAGAAGTCACTAACCAGTACGCGGACATGGCCAGTGAGATTTGCCGTATTGCTGACACCATCGCCGGTTCCGGCAGTTCTCACGATGTTCACCTGTATCGCTCTGGCGCAGTTCCCTCTGGCCACAACGGGACACGCGATGCCAACCATGATAACCTGGACCTCGTGTTACACACCATTTTCGCGGCCCATGCACCACTCAGCCAAGTACACATCTGGGCCGAGGAGATCAAGCGAGAACTACGCCACACCTATCCCAATCTTGACTCCGTCATCATCCATACCGAGCCACCAGAATAACGCCAACCACTGTAGGGACCAGCTTGAGCGCGTCCACAGCTCAATTCATTGAGCGAAATCAGGCAGCAGGTGGCCCAAAAATGTGTTCCGTGACATATAGAAAGCTCTGTACGTCATATACAATGATATACTTTGATATATTCCCAATTTTTCCCAGCAAAGCGTCTTATCTTTTATGACACAACTTTCACCATAAAATACATGTATTAGAGGCAAATAATGGCAAGTAATCTCAGTAATCTTACAGGAAAAACAGTAGGTAGTTGTATACTTGAACGCCTGGTTGGGCAAGGCGGCATGGGTGCGGTCTATCTGGCACGGCAGACGCGCCCTTCGCGCAATGTCGCGGTCAAAATCCTTGCTCCGAGTGGGGTCAATAGTGAAGAGCTTTATGAAGAATTTCTTACACGCTTTCGCCGTGAGGCTGATGTCATCGCCCGGCTAGAGCACGTCAATATCATGCCTGTTTACGAATACGGTGAACAAGACGGACTGGCATATCTCGTCATGCCCTATCTCACAGGTGGCAGCTTGCGTGACGTTCTCAAGCAACGGGGTAGGCTTACTCTGAACGAAGCCGCCACCTATATCGACCAGGCAACGGCAGCTCTGGACTACGCCCATAGTCAGGGTGTGATACACCGTGATCTGAAGCCTGCCAACTTCCTGCTGCATGCCGATGGGCGCCTTGTGCTAGCCGACTTTGGGATCGCACGCATTATGGAAGATTCCAATAACGCAGGCAATACCCTCACAGGCATTGGCACCATTCTGGGTACACCAGAATATATGGCACCAGAGATGGGCACCGGCTCGCCCGTGGACTACCGCGCCGACATTTACGAGTTAGGCGTTGTGCTCTACCAGATGCTTAGTGGGAGTGTGCCATTCACGGGTACAACGCCCTACGCAGTTGTCATTAAGCAGATACAAGAGCCATTACCGAGTTTACATCAATTTGATCCAAGCATTCCTGTGAGTGTAGATGCGGTGATACAAAGAGCGACCGCAAAACGCCGTGAGGACCGCTACCAAACGGCAAGAGCGATGGCTCAGGCTCTGCGTGATGCCTTATCGCCATCAATTATCAGAAACGATCAGTATAATGCCCCCACAGTTGTCAAGCCGCCCGCTCCGGTAGTGCTGCCAGGGACAGTTCCCTATCCCTATGCACCCGCTGGATCACCTATACAGCAGAGGGATTATCCGAACACATATCCACAAATGGTTGGCGGACAATACGCGCCGCCACCAGGAGGTAACTACACGCAGCCGGTCACGCCTTACAACACACTCAATACCAACCCGCCACCAAGGAGAACGAATCCTTTGCTCATCGTCCTTGGCGTGCTGGTAGCACTCGTGCTGATAGTGGGTGGTGCGATAGTCGGCATCCAATTAAACAAAGGGAATACCGCCACCAACCCTGGTACCGCAACCACGACCGCCAGCACACCTGCCACCACACCAACAGTGGGCACGACAGCCACAGCGGGAATCACGCCAACCGCGGCAGCAACACATCAGCCAACGCCGACCACCGTACCTTCGCCAACCGCGACCACCGCAACCGGGTTACAGCTTGGCACACCTCTTTACACGACGACGACCCCGGGGCAAAAGTGCGACACCAACGGAGGGCAATGGAACGATTATAACGGCATTAATGTTACCTGCCAGGGAACACGCACAAAACTGACGAATACCGCGCAAACAGCCACTTTGCAAGGGACGTTCTTAACTACTATCCCCGGTCAAACGTACCCTTCCAACTATATCGTGCGAGCACAACTGCGTCAGGACGCCAACTCTTCGGCAGATTTCGGTCTCTACTTCCGCAATCAGCCTGGAAGCAACCAACAAGGCACCTACACGTTCCTCATTCATCCCAATGGCAAGTGGAGCGTGTACGTCTATGACAACAATACTGGTAACGCAACCGAGCTTGCACACGGCAATCTAGGTAATCCACATACTATACTTGTGCTTGATATCGCTGTCACTGGCCAACAATTCACCTTCTATGCAGATGGCCATAAGTTGGGTACGGTCACTGATAGCACCTATGGGTCAGGTAGCGCGGGTGTCGCGGTAGATCAGGGTGGCACGGTGTTCGTGAGCAATTTCTCTCTTTATACACCATCTGGCCAATAAATGCTTCCATCCTCACGAAACAAACAAAAGGCCCATTTGGACCATTATCGTACCATTTGGGCATATTCATACGTTTATGGTTAAAGGGCAAGTAGCAATGCTTACTTGTCTTTTAGCTTGATACCTTCCTATTCGCATGCGAATAGCTAGCATAGATATTTCTTTGAGAGGATTACGAGCGTGATAATTGACAGCAAAGAGCTTCTTGGTCAAACGCTCGGAACATGTACGCTTCAACGTCTCGTCGGGCGCGGTGGTATGGGTGCGGTCTATCTCGCGCACCAAACACGCCCACATCGCACAGTAGCGGTAAAAGTGCTCATGCCGGGTGTTCTCCTGGAATCAAAGACGAATACAGAATTTTTAGCACGCTTTCGGCGCGAAGCTGACGCGGTAGCTGCCCTCGATCACATCAATATACTTCCCATTTACGAATACGGAGAACAAGGCGAAATCGCCTATCTGGTCATGCCATACGTTACTGGCGGCACGCTACGTGAGCGTTTAGAGAAGCGTGGCCCGCTCCCACTCGCCGAGATTGTGCCTATTGTGGAGCAGGCCGCGGCAGCACTTGATTGCGCGCATGCCAAAGGTATTGTGCATCGCGACCTCAAACCCGGCAATATTCTCTTTCATGCGGACGAACGTGTCCTGCTGGCCGACTTTGGCCTCGCAAAAGTCCTCAAAGATGTCACAGACGAAGAGCGCACAAGTGGTTCAGGTGGCGCGTTAACCAGTGCAGGTATGATCATTGGCACGCCAGAATATCTTTCTCCCGAACAAGGAACAGGTCACCCCATTGATTACCGGAGTGACATCTACTCGCTCGGTGTTATGCTTTATCAGATGATTATTGGCAGAGTTCCTTTTTCCGGTATATCACCCGTTGCAGTCGCCATTAAACATGCCATGGAAGAACCTACCCCCATCACACTGCTGAATCCAAATATTCCCCAGAGTGTTGAGACGGTGGTCAAAGTCGCCATGGCAAAACAACCGCAGCACCGTTTCACAAGCGCAGGCCAGTTAGCGCAGGCATTGAAGGACGCGGTCATTGGTACGGGGACGATGCCTTCCGTCTATTCTTTCCGTCTGTCAGTTCAAGATGCCCCCCTGCAAAAGCAGTCAGAAGCAGACAAGACAATTACTGAAAGAGCTGATGACCCACTCCACGAGTCGCCAACCGAAGAGAATCCACGCCTAAACGCGAAGCACACGGCGGAGTCGCCCTTAAAGACTGCAATTGAAAGCACATCGACCGTCATAGAAATGCCCAATGTACACAAACCAGCACTCGTGGCAACACAGGAGCCGCAGCTTCAGGTAAAGACATTCTCACAGACGGCGAGCCATCCGCTAGCGCAACGGCGGCATCCGGCCCGTGTATTTCTGCTCACCAGTATGCTGGCCATCGCGCTCCTCACTGCTGGCTTCTTCACCTACATGAGCATCTCACAAAACAAAGTAAGACCCTTGCATAACGCATCACAGGAGACACCACAGGGCGATCAAACCCATACGACGACAAAGGTAACCGCCTTCACGCCATTTCCCTATGCACTCACACCAGCGATGCAACCCGCGGGGAAGCTCTTATATGCGACAAATTCCCCCGGTTCCTGCGATGGTAGGGGTGGAACTTGGCAGGTACAGGACAATGCAGATGTCACCTGCAACACGCTTGGTCTGGAACTGGCCAATCACGGCCCGAAGCATCTTGCAGGAGTCTTCCTCAATATGCTACCCACAAAACAAGCCATTCCTGACAACTATATTCTCCAGGTTACTGTTACCCCTAACGCCAACTCGCGTGGCAATTTCGGCATCTTTTTCCGCAACCAGACGAGTAGTCAGGGAGCATATTCCTTTATGCTGACGCCAGCAGGTCTTGCCATAGCCTATGTCTATACGACAGATGGGCAAGAAAGTACCCTCTGGCAACGACCAATTACCGATGTGCCATTGAATGAGCCGATTGTGGTAGATGTCGTCGTGAGTGGAAACCAATTTCACCTTTATCTCAATGGCAAGGCAGAATTGAATGCACAGACTAACACGTATGCAACGGGCACGGTTGGCTTTGCAGTCAATGCCTATGCAGATGTCGCATACAAAGATTTTGCACTCTACGCCATGCCTTAACGCAGCACCAAGCAGCGGGACGTAGCTACGCTCAACCCGAGTTGCGTCTTTGTCTCACCACGGTAATTACATCGCTCAAGACGCCATACGCCGTTTGTGTGACGACCGGCTCATGCTCTACCAGCGTCATCGTTCCCATTGCCTCGGTATGCAGGGAAATGACGCTGGTCGTGCCTTTGCCAACACGCAGGATATCTTCCGGCAAAATACGCTGTGGCACAACTTCCGCGAGCACCTGTTCACCAATCCGCTCTGCTTGACTCACAAGACGAATGGGAACACCAGCAGAGGCGGCTTCCCGTATAGAGGCTACAGAAAGATTGCGTATCCCTTCCCGTTTCACCTGTAATGGCATGATCTGAGCAGCAAGCAAATTGTTGGCCAGAATGGTCGTTTTCATAGCCGCGTCCCAGCCGTCAAGATCGTACCACGGGTCGGCTTCCGCGATCCCTAACGCCTGTGCCTGCTGAATGGCATCATCCACGGTGGCTCCTTGCTCGATCATACTCAACACCAAGCTGCTCGTCGTGTTTAGTAAGGCGCGAAAGGCAGTGATGCCCACAGCTTGTAGCGTAAACTGAGCAAGATTTATGAGCGGCAAGCCATCCATGACGGTTGCTTCAAAACGGAGTTGGACATGATGATGGCGCGCAAGCTGCTGTAGCTCTGTTTGTGCATATGCGATTGGCCCTTTATTCGCCGTGACAACGTCCATACCAGCCACTAATGCCTGACGAATATGGGAGAGCGCGGGTTGACCATCTTGCGGTTGCAGGGCCGTCAATTCTATCAACAGAGAGGCACCCGCGTCTCTACCCGCCTGGATAAAGGTAGCCGCATCAGTTACTCTACTACTACCCCGTTGTTGGCAAAACGCAGGTAGGGGCTGTTCTTCCTGAGCAAGCGATACTGCCTCGATGCCCAGTGAATGCACAAAAAAGCCCTGCCGACGGGTCCCGATCCCACTAATGAGGAGTTGTATGCCGAGTTCACGTGCCAGCCACTCGCTACGATTGGCGACTAAAGGCAAGAAAGCTTTGGCAACATTGCCAAAGCCCAACAGCAAAACACGCAATGGCGGCACTTCTTGCTTAGGCATAACGCATTATTTCGTGAGCCGAAAGACGATGCATCACTTGCGCCGTGATCTGGATACCCGCATGTGCATGATGGGCTTGATTGACGAGCAGCACAATCATCAGAACGAGCAGGATAATCAGCACCAATGCCACCACAAAGATCATACGTGGTCCAACTTGGAATTCCTTGGTGGCATGCTTATTTCCCTTTGCCCGTGTTACCATGGGGGCGATATTGCCACTACCAACGGATTGTTGCTCCGCCTTTGAAAAGGCAGGACGAGTCTGCATAGCCACGGGCACCACCTGATGTGGGACATTACTATTTTGCGCTCCGACTCCCTTGGCTCTGGCAATCTGTGGCGCAGCGAGTGACGGCTGCGATCCAGAAAATGCTGAGGCCGCCAAGTTTGTAACTGGTTTTGGCTGTACACCCGGCATACCAGGCACGCCTCCGCTTGCCTGATCCATGCCTTGAGCAGACATCATTGCCGATGAAGATGGCATTTTCGCACTGGAAGAACGTATGGGCGATTCTGTTCCACTTGCGCGTGCAGAGTTCACTAAGGATGTGCCGCAATGGGGGCAAAAAGCTGATTTCGGCATGAGAGATGCACCACAACGCGGACACGTAATATGACCTTGCGATGTTGGTTGCGAAACTACAGGTCCCGGTATATCAGGTGAGGTTTGATACGGATTATCTTGCGGAACCTGCCCCTGTTGCCCTTGCTGCGCTTTTTGTGCTTGCACCGCCTCGAACACCATGTCTAGATCAGGCTGTGTACTATGTGGATCAACCTTACGGGCAGGAGCCGCTTGCATAGATGCGGCATCGGCCACCATTTTCAAATCGTTGGCAAATTCTGCCACAGACTGATAACGGTCCTTTTGTTTCATCGCCATTGCCCGCTGAATGATAAGATTGAGGCGTGCAAGCAGTTCTGGTGGCATCGCCCCTAGCTGGGCCACATGACGTAAATGGCGCGGCAAAGGTTTCCCAGGTTTGGAGACACCGAGCCTGAACTGGCGTGCTGCATTCACCTCCGGACTATCCTCTGGCGGGTTCTTCGTTAGTTGTTCCTGTAATGAAGGAAGATCTACCTGTCCCTGCTGAATAGACTGATTGCGGCTAGATACACTCGGCGGCTCTTGGGTGGTGAGCGCGAAATACAATGTGGCACCCAAGGCATAAACATCAGAACGGATATCGGTGCCGCTCCCACCTGGATATTGTTCCTGTGGTGCATAACCCGGTGTTCCCTGGTGCCTAATGAAGAAGAGTGTACGCGCTCCATCTGCGGCTGCCTTTGCATTGCCCAAGTCTACCAGAATTGCAGTCCCATCGGGCATAATCCGAATATTATCAGGCTTGATGTCACGATGAATAACCGGTGGATGTTGATTGTGTAAAAAGAGTACCGCATCACAAACGGCCAGGGTCCAGCCCATGATGCGTGCAACTGGCACCACATCATTGCGCTGTCGTGCGTGACGAATCAAATCCGTCAGATCATTACCTTCGATATAGTTGAGTACAATGTAATACCGTCCACGTTCGTGAAAGGCATCATGGAAGGCGGGAAGATTGGGATGATGCAGTTGACTTAGCACATTCGCTTCGTGCTGTAATTGTTCTTGTCCAGTTGTGCCAGTTACCAAATACTCTTTTACTGCATATTGCTGGCTGGTCACCATATCAATTGCCAGGTAGACATGTCCAAAACCACCGCTTCCAAGCACGCGCTCAATACGATAGCGTCCTTGTAATATCGTACCCGGTGGGACTGTTTCTATCATCAGGCTATCTCCTTTTGTGTGAGGCCGAACAGGACAGATGCTAGGAAGCTACGTATTATAATTATAGCCATATCCCCATATCCCAGACTACCTGGCAAGCCTGCACTCGCATTATACTATAGTCACGGATATCTGTACATCTTATTCCTCTCCTCTACTAGTAGGACGAATAGGAGAGGGAGTAGGTGACAGGCGAGCCTGTGAAAGAAAAGCCCAGTCGTTTTGTTTACACACCCTGAGATACATGTGCGTCTCTGCCAACTGCACCCCCGGCACTTTGTACAGCTTTTCTGTCAAGAAGTTCAACAGGTGATCATTATCGCGACACACCACCTCGGCCAGCATGTCAAAACGCCCCGTGCAAAGAATCAGATAGATGACCTCATCAAATGTCGAGATTTCTTCTGCAGCCTCCAGCAGACGATCACCAGAGACGCGAATGCCAATCATGCTGGCAAGAGAGAAACCAAGTTTGACAGGGTTTGTCACCGCGACAATTTGCATGACATGCGTATTAATCAGATTCGCTGCCCGTTGACGCACGCTCGCCTCAGAAATGCCGAGATCAGCAGCAATCTTGGTAAAGGGGCGCCGTCCGTCTTGTTGCAATGCTTCAATGATGCGCTGGTCTATTTCGTCTATAGGTGTTTTACTGTTTTGTTGGTCCATAAATCTTTGTTCCATCACAATTCACTTTATTCTTCCAAATAACAAGTATTGTCGCATCTATTGTATGATATAGAAACATATTTTTGGAAAGGAAAGAACACATGTCCACCACTCGTACCGGTTTTGTCTTCGATGATCGCTATTTACTGCATGATACGGGTAGCGAAAACATCGTGGTCATGCGTAACGGCTCCTTCAGCGTCTCGCCAGAAAGCCATCCCTCATCGGCATTCATTACGCAGCGCATCAAAGAATTCCTCGATGGCTCAGGTTTAACGGCGCAAATGGTGCCTATTCCCGCTCGTTCCGCTAGCGAAGATGAGTTAGCGGTCTATCACAGCCGCGACTATATTGCAGGCATACGCGCTCTAGCCAATGGTGGACCATCAAAGGGGCCGTGGGGCGAAACCGACGAGGAGACGGTGCTCAGTCCAGGTTCATTCGTTGCCGCCCTCTATGCCGCAGGAGGAGCGATGAACGCGGTCAGTGCCGTCATGGAAGGGAAGGTTCACAATGCGTATGCCCTGTTAAGGCCACCTTGTCATCACGCCATGAGTAATCGCGCCATGGGCTTTTGCATCTTCAACAATACCGTTATTGCCGCCCATCATGCACGCAATGCCTATGGACTGGAGCGAGTCATGATCGTCGATTGGGATGTCCATCATGGCAACGGCATACAGGATGCCTTTTATAGCGATCCCTCGACACTGTTCGTCTCCCTTCATCAGCAAAACTGGTTCCCGAAATTAGCGGGCGAGCTAGACCAGATTGGCAGCGGTGCCGCTGCTGGCTATACAGTCAACATTCCCTTACCACCAGGGACAGGTGACAGAGGCTATCGCGCTGCCTTTGAACAACTGGTACTCCCCATCGGACGACAATTTCGCCCTCAACTTATCATCGTCACGGCAGGGCAAGATGCCAACTGGCTGGACCCTTTAGCGCAGATGATGGTCACAATGGATGGCTTCCGCACCCTCTCAGGTTTGATGGTCACGTTAGCCGAAGAGGTCTGCGAAGGACGCCTTGTCTTGTTGCAAGCGGGTGGCTACAGTGCCGCCTATGTTCCCTACTGCACCTTAGCTGCTGTTGAAGCATTACTCGGCGTCGATCTTGGCGTGGTCGATCTGTACGCACCTTCCTCCGAACTTGAACGCTGCAAAACGATTCTCAGCAAGGAGACACAAGATGCACTGTTGGCGGCACGAGACTGGCATAAACAGTGGTGGCAGCTATAATTGTTGCTAGCTCTCCATAACACCAACAGCGGTTGTGACAAATAACCAAGACGGTCCTTACCCATAGCACCTCCGTAGGGACCAGCTTCAGCGCGTCCCGTAGCTGTTGAGGAGCGATTCGTCAACAGCTACGGAGCGCGCTGAAGCTGGTCCCTACAGCATCTCGTTGATTCCCATCGGCAATGTCTATTAACTGGCCCCTACGGGACTTGCAACAGCCCAGAGACTTTTATAGTGACTCTTGCACCCTCTGCACATTGCGTACATGCCGATTAAAGGTTGTGACGATAGCCAGCACCCCTTGGGGAACAAAGAGTATCACGACCGTAAGGACTGGTCCGACCGCTTGCAGCAAGAAGCCGGTCAGGGCAAAGCCCAGCGGCTGACCACCATAAGAGATCAAGCGAAAGACGCTATTCACGCGCCCGCGCAGGTGATCGGGAATAACGGCCAAACGGTAGCTATATTGCACGATCATGTAGATGGGTACGACCGCGAAGCTGATACAATTGAAGATGCCCAGCAGCAAGGGATTCGGCGCGACGGCATAAAAAAGCCATGTGAGAGACCAAACCCATGTCGAGACAATGATGACACGAGCAAAGCCAAAACGCTTTTCTAAAGGGCTGGCGATCAGTGAGCCAACTACGCTGCCAATACCACCACTCCCCAAGATGAGACCGATAACGAAAGTTGATGCATGCTGCCCCTGCGCCAGCACGATTAGAATCAACGCATAGCCATAACAGGGCGTCGTTAGGCCGCAGGTGAGAATAGCAAGAAAGCGAAGCAGTGGATGGTGCCAGAGCCAAGCCAACCCCTCTTTTACTTCCAGCCAGAGATGTTGCCGCTGCACCACACGCTGATCCTGAAATTCTGCCTTGATAAAGAAAAATGAGATGACAGAAAGGGCGTAAGAGATGGCATCGCTCAAGAAGGGCAACATATGTGAGAAGCCATAGAGAATGCCGCCAAGGGCAGGCCCAATCATGCTAGAGGTAGAATAAAGCACCTCATTCTGACCCGTAGCATCAGTAAGTTGCTCTTTGGCAACAATGTGGGGAATGGCTGACGACTCTGCCATTTGAAAAAAGACAAACAGGATGCCCTCTAGCAACGAGACAACATATAAATGGACAAGCAGCACCTGCCCTAGCAGCATCGCCAAGGCAACGCTCCCCAATGCGATGGCCCGCCCGATGTCACACAGCACCATAACGCGTTTACGATTCCAACGATCAACTAGCGCGCCTGCGGGCAAGGCCATGATGGCATATGGCAAGCCGCGCAGTGCTGCCGCGATTCCTGCTTGTGCTGGCGAATGTGTAAGCAAGAGTATCAGCAGGGGAAAAGCGAGTTGCGATACCTGTGAACCGGCAGAGGATATTGCCTGCCCACTAATCAATATCCAGTAATCACGATTGCACCATAAAGGAACAACTGTTTTCGGCGACTGGCCCGACTCTGGTGTTGAAGTATTTACGTACACCTTTGACATGGAAAACCCCTTCAATATTATCCCTGCAAAACGATGGAAGAAGTGTGAGTTTGCATTGAGGGGTACACGTTCGTGGTAGATGCGGTGCTCGTGGCAACGACAATCCTGGCCACTCGTCAGCAGACTACAACGAGTGGTACCCAGCGATACGCGCCAAGAGTTGAGGAGGCCAAAGGCAAAACGATGTTGCATCAATAAGAAACGAAGCTACTCTTTGAGAGGCTCTTGAAGCTACTCTTTGAGAGGCTCTTTATGAGAAGCGCACGTCTCTATCATTATGCATCATTGCCACTATCAGCCGCATAAGCTTCGGCGGTATCGCTTATGCGGCAAATTGCTCATTTGGATTATTTGGATTGTGTTCATACTGTCATGCTACCATCGTAGTATTGACCCTGTCAAGATGAAGCGGCGATGCAGGTACTCGCCATGTCCACCACAACAGATTCCTTGGTTAATTTATCAATCTCCCTTATCGCGTTCAGGGGTGGGCTTAACCGCTTTTTGGTGCATTGAAAAGAATAGATCAAAAGAGAGACGTGTTAAGATAAAGTGAAGGAGAGCAAGAATGAAAGACACCAACGGCATGAAACAAGCGAGAGGCGGAAACAATAACAATCAGCCTAACAATGAGCAAGTTTTGTATCTTGGGCCAGACGAGAACATAACCGATGTCCGCCAACGCCTCAATCAAGCAGACGTTCAGTACATCACGCTGGTTGTTCCTTCACAGACACAACTACGTGGTCAGGTGACGTGGAAACTCCTCGCCGCACGCGCACAAGAGTTGGGGCAGGTTGTCAATGTGGTGAGCAATGATTCATATGTGCGTGCTATGGCGCAATCAGTGCATTTTCGCGTCACATCCTCCACTCCACGATCAAAAGTTTCCTAGTTGAAACGGCACAGGAGCACCCGCTACTATCTCAGACCAGGGGATCATTCCCCTGGTTTTTCAGTGCGGGCTGTGAGTATTGTCTGCATCTGCTAAAGATGACTCGCAAAGTGGTTCGTCACAAATTCGTCCATAAACCACTCCAATGGCCGATCTCCATACCTCATGAACTTTGCAATCACGCTGAAAAAACGCAAAAAAAGTGTTGACAAGCGAGAAAAAACATGATACTATAAATCACGTTGAGAAACCCGCTTGTATGTGCAGGCGAACCGGTGACTATAGAGAAGAGGGTACACCCGTTCCCATCCCGAACACGGAAGTTAAGCTCTTCATCTCTCACGATACTCTGGGGGCAACTCCACGGGAAAATAGGACGTCGCCGTTTCACCCGCCCACATGGGCGGGTTTTTCGTTGGCGATTTTCCTTTCCCTACGCTATATGCTTGTTAACACTTGCACCAAGCGATCTATCTCTTCCTCCGTATTGTAAAAGCCCGTCGAGATGCGTAATGCCTTGGTGGAAGGGATGTTACGAACATAAATATTATGTTTTTCTCGTAATATGCTCACAGCTTCCGCGTCATCTTTCCCCTCTAATTGAAACGATATGATACCACTAGCACCCGCTCGCGGCGTAAGCATGCGTAAGCTAGGGACGCCCTTGAGTGCTTGATACGCATAGCTATTAAGGGCAGAGATACGTGCATGGAGCCATTCATAACCTACAATCTCCTCTAACCAATGGAGGATGGCAGCCTGCCCCGCCACCGCTGCGGTTTGCCTACCACCTACCTCGAAGCGTTGGGCACTCTCTTCCAGCTCCCATTCGATGTCCTCTTCGTGCTTCATCGACCAGTATCCAACATGCACTGGAGCCACATAATGAAGCGATTCAGCACGCACATACAAGGCTCCTGTACCATCGGGTCCGCACAACCACTTTTGCATAGGAATAGCGTAGAAGTCTACCCCCAAGGCTTTCACATCAATCGGAATCGCCCCCGCTGACTGCGCTCCATCGATCAACACGGGTATATTGTGTTCGCGTCCCAGGCGCGCTACAGCTTGAATATCGAGAACGGCACCAGTAGTCCAGGTGACATGTGAAAGTGAAATGAGCCGCGTACGCGCTGTAATCAATGCCTGTATTGTCGGTACCAAGGGTGCATCAGCATACACGCCAAGATCAGCCTGCCGTATGACCACCCCATAGCGGTCACGATTTTGGTACAGTGGTGCTAAAGCACTAATATGCTCGTGATTAGTGGTGATGACCTCATCGCCTTCGCGCCAACTAATGCCATTGCTAATAACATTCATACCCTCACCCGTATTATCAGTAAGCGCAATCTCTTCACTGCTGGCATGGAGCAAGCGCGCCACGTGTTGGCGTGCATCAACATAAATATCTCGCAGCCGTTGAAAAGACTCAGCACCAATGCGCCCATCTTGCAATTCAGCGTGTAGCCGCTCCTCCATCGCCTGTATGACGCAATTGGGCAATGGGCCAAATGTGCCCGTGTTAAGATAGGTGTGTGCCGTCGTTGCAGGCATTTCTGCCCTAATACGTTGAGTATGGGAAAGGTCAACCAAGATACTGCTCCTTTGTGGTATGGGTACGCGATCGGTGTGAGATACTTCTGGACAAACCAATCTATCAAAGTATATCTTATTCAGGAAAGCAGATGCTAGTTAGATAATTTGGGAGATACCGAACACAATGCAACAGGGAATACGAATAACGGCTCGTGCAGTCATCGCACGCACAGATGCTATCGTATTAAGCGAGTATGATGATAAGCAGTCTGGAAGGCATTTCAATTTGCCAGGAGGTGGCGTCAATGAGGGCGAGTCGCTTCATGAGGCGGTACAGCGTGAAGTCCTCGAAGAAACGGGCATGCATATCCAAGTGGGACGCTTATTGACGGTATGGGAATACGTGCCAAGCGAGCATAAACACAAATATGGCACACGACACAGCATCGCCTTTGTCTTTTTATGCGAGCCATTAAATGACAACATGCCACATTTAACTCACACACCAGATACTCATCAGACCAACGCCCGTTGGGTTCTATGGCAGGAACTTGCACTGATACCACTGCTGCCCGACATAGGAAAACATATACAGGCACTACTACAAGCCGAACAGGGTGCAGACATATTCTATAAAGGACAACTTTAGCATGCGTACACGGAATTATCGACCAGAAGATAGTGATGCGATCATCACCCTACAACAGCTAGCAACACAAACTGATGGCGTGCGTTTAGCCGACGATGAAGACATAGAGGCATGGCTTGCACAGCCCGCTATAGATGCCAAATCCAATGCATTTATCATTACCGATGATGATGACGAGCTCAACACCTGGAGTCAAGCAGGTACACTTGATGGCATCATCGGCGAGACCGTAGGATACACACTCGTGCAAACTATACAGGACGAACAGGGCTATCACCTACGCTGCACAGGAACCGTCCATCCTGCCCACCGAGGGCAACATGCGGGTCGTGCATTATTTGTAGCGGCAATGAATCACGCACGCTATCTGGCACAGGAGTTTGAATTTGAGGCAGAAGAGGCAGGGTTCCCTATCTACTTTGAAGCTCTACTGCCTCTTTCTGACGCCAGAGCCGTACACCTGGCGAATCGCTTAGCCATGCAAGCAACAGATGAACCGGCACCACAAGGTCTCCGTCTCTATCGCCGCGAACTGCTATAGAAAAGAATACATACGGCTTGCTACACCTTTTGGAACTCTGTTTTCACCGTGTAGGTACCGTCGCTGAGGCGTTCGAGTACATAGTCGTCGAAGAGGACAGGATCGGCCTTCTGCAAGCAAAGGAACGCACGCACGGCCAGTTCACGTATCTCTATCTCCGCGTGTGAACTGGCACGCATTTCAATGAAGTGACGCCATGCGCGGGCGTTAGCAGTCACCACAATCGGTGCCTCCGTCTCATTAGGCAGCACCGAGCGCGCGGCTTGCTGCACCTTCTTACGCAGGTCGGTGCGCGCCTCTGCCCCTAAAATGTTGACACCCGCCTGCTGCATCTCCAGCAAACGATTTGTCAGCGTGGCATACTCTTCATTGGCGCGTTCGATACGTGCGAGAAATTGTTGATGGAGTTGCTCGTCCACGCGATATTCGGGGCGTTCGACAAAGCGCAGCATACGACCTGAGACGTAGCGCTGACTTAGCTGGGAGTTATGTGTAATAATACCATTCGCTACGAAATTGTGATTTGGAGCTTCCATCTCAATATCATAAGTCATTTGCTCTCCAGCATAGTGGATTGACACAATCTTTACTGGTCTAGGAATAAGCCTCGGCCAGCGGTGATTGTTCTCTCCCTTCATATGCTCACTCAGTTTTGCACGTTCCTTTTCACTCAGCACACGCCCAGTTTTGTACTGCTTTCCAGTATTCCATGGAGACACGCCAATAGTCCATGACCCTAATGGTTTTTGCAATCCATGTTTACTTATCCAAGCACGTATTGTATGTTTAGAAACACCAGCGATAGAAGCCATATCTTCTTGAGATAAACCTTTGGTTACATAGTGTTCGTACAACCAAGTAGCATCTTTATACATGAATTGTCCATTAACCATGATCGTAGCATCTGACTTCTCATAGATTGCATATCCAGATGGAGATACAGATAGACTACCTACAATTTCCTGTAAGGGTTGCCAACCATCTTCGGTCAGAAACCGATGCTCTTTTGTCGCAGTAATACTTTTCCCATCAGCAAGTGTTACTTTGAAAACGGGTTTCACTCCAGAACACGTGATAGACTTTACTTTGCCCGTAGTAAATGTACCCGTTTGCTCATCCAAGCAACGTAGACGTAGTAGCTTAATCCGAGAACGCCCATGATGTGTTTTTGTCATAGCATAAAGGTCGTCTAATCGACGTTTCTTAGAACCACTTGGTTTACCATGATCCCATTTAGTACTGTAGATAAGAGTATCTCCTGTGAGACAGTAGCCGAAGCCCGCTCGGTGCCGAATGAGTTCATGGGTCACACTACGAGAAATGCCATAGAAAAGTAAGCTGAAGTTTGCATGTTCAAACACAGAACCATGGCCGGAGGATTTGAGATTGTCGAAATAGCGTTTTGCCTGATCGTTCTGAGTACGTTTCGGGCCGAAGCTCATATAGCAAACCTGACCCGCAACTTTACATAACTGGGCACCATCGGGCAGAGGCGTCGGATCCTCAAGATACGACGAAAAATGTAGCGATGGATCAAAGCCGCTCAAGAAGCCAGCTAAACCTTGCATAGAGACTTGAGGACGAGCCAGCAGCACGACCCCGGGTGCGATGAGATAAAACGTTCCGTTCGGCGTTTGGTGAACAGGAGAATGAATAGTAATAGAGCCTGCTTCATCGTTTCCATAGAGTTTTTGAAAAAGTATTTCAGGATTAGTCGTAGACATAGCTACCTCCTCATAGCAAGAACGCGTTTTACTCATTGTAGTGTAACAGGTTAGGAGATATTTTGCTACGCATTCTTATTGTAAAGGTGGCTGTGGGGCAGTAAGCAACGCATCTAACGTTGAGCGACGGATTCTATAAGCCTGGCGGGAACCGCGATGAGGAAGTGTAATCGCTTCCAGCACGCCATTTTTGATCCATCGACGCACTGTTGTATCATCTACACGCAGTTGCTTGGCGACTTCCCTGACTGTGAGTAGTTCTGCATCATCGTATGGCATAGTAGCCTCTTTTCTGGTCGCGTACGGTGGTACATTTTATGACCTCACTAGTTTCAGTCCTTTCTCGATACTAAATGTAAGTATACCTGGGACTGCATACATATCATCTATTTGACTATAAAGACGAGCAGACGCTTTTTTTGTAACTCAGCATGAAATTTCGTATATGTCACAAATGTAGGTAAAGAAGAAAAAGCCCGTTCTTCTTTACCTACAGCTATACGTATTGTGAGTGGGCGTGTTAGCCGCCGATCATTGACATACTACGATTGGCTCGCTTGAAACGTTTGTCGCCGATATAATGCTTAAGTTCTTTGTGCCACACTGCCTCACGCAGTGCATTCGCAATCGCCTCATCATCGGCATCGGAACGCAGTAAAGCACGAATATCGGTCTCCTCAGTGGCAAACAAGCACGTTCGCAGCTGCCCATCGGCGGTCAGGCGAATACGATCACAGCTGGAGCAGAAGGGTTCACTGACAGGATTGATAAAGCCAACTTCACCTATGCCGTCACTAAATGTATAACGACGTGCGGTCTCAGATGGATCGCCACTCGTAATTTGCACAAGTGGACCATAACCTTTCTCGATAATTTGTTTGATTTCACTCCCCGGCAAAATATCCTCTTTACGCCAGACTTGATCTGCATCGAGCGGCATGAATTCAATCCAGCGCATCACATAGGCCTTGTTGCGGGCGAAGCGCACAAAATCAAGCACTTCTTGTTCGCTGAAGCCACGAACAGCAACCGCATTGATTTTCACCGGATGAATAGAGGGATACTTCTCCAGTTCTTCAAGTCCTTCCAGGACACGATCTAACTGGTCTCGCCGCGTCAGTTGGGCAAATTTCTCACGCACCAGCGAGTCCAAGCTCACATTAATACGTGTCAACCCCGCCTCGGCGAGCGGGCGAGACAATTGTTTCAGGAGAATGCCGTTCGTCGTCAAACTTAGGCTGCGCAATCCCTCAAGTTTACGAAGGTGGCGTACCAATTCCGGCATATCGCGTCTTACTAACGGCTCGCCACCTGTGAGGCGGATTTGCTCAATGCCAATACTTACTGCAATGCGAGAGATGCGCTCGATCTCTTCATAGGAAAGGATTTCGGCCTTTTTTAGCCACGGAAGTCCTTCTGCTGGCATGCAATAAGTGCAGCGAAAGTTACATTTATCCGTAATTGAAATGCGCATACTTTTGATGCGCCTGCCATAACTGTCAACCAGCAATTGCTCCATGTATTTCTCTCCAATACAAATTAGACTGCGTAGATAATGGGCTCTTGTGTGTACTATAGCACATTTCTAGCTTGTATGTCAGGGATGCAAGATTTTTCCCCTGTAAGGAAATTATAATAATTATAGAAGAGTAGAAAACAGGAAAGACATGTTTTTACATATCTTATAGATCACTTGTATCTTTACGAGAACATAAACACCGCTTAACCAACTTGGGAAGCACAAAGGAACGTCCCGGCTCGCATTTGAGCCAGGACGTTCCTTTGTGCTTCCCAACGTGATAGCTAAAGCTTACACATCATAGTAGAGTAAGAATTCGATCGGTGCCGGGCGTAGGCGAACAGCATCAGACTGAGCACGCTTGAAATCAATGTAGTTTTCAAGCACATCAGGTGTGAATACGCCACCTTCAAGCAAGAAGGCATGATCGCTTTCGAGCGCACTGAGAGACTCTTCGAGGGAACCGGGCACTGAGCGAATTTCGCGCAGTTCCTCCGCCGACATCTCATACAGGTTCCGATCATATGGACCAAAGCCATGCTCGCTGGGATCAATTTCCTTGCTGATACCATCGAGACCTGCCATCAGGAGAGCGGCAAACAGCAGATAGGGATTCGCGCTGGTGTCAGGAGAACGGAACTCGATACGCTTTGCAGGTGGCGTATACGTTTTAGGTATACGAACAGCAGCACTACGGTTGCCCTGAGAGAAGACCAGATTGACGGGTGCCTCATAGCCGGGAACAAGACGCTTGTAGCTATTGGTGGTCGATGCTGCAATAGCCAGAAGTGCTGGCGCATGAGTGAGAATACCACCGATATAGTTTCGTGCCATCTTTGACAGTTGGGCGTAGCCACCTTCATCAAAGAAAAGCGGTTTACCGCCCTTCCACAGGCTCTGATGGACATGCATGCCGGAACCATTATCGCCAAAGACAGGCTTGGGCATGAAGGTGACAGATTTGCCATACTTACGCGCCGTATTCTTGACAACATATTTATATAGCATGATGTTGTCGGCTGCCTTGAGCAGAGTATCGAAGCGCATGTCGATCTCACACTGGCCAGGACCACCGACCTCGTGGTGTTGAGCCTCGACTGGAATGCCCAACTCTTGCAGTTTGAGCACCATTTCAGTACGCAAGTCCATCAAGGTATCATTTGGTGCAACCGGAAAATATCCCTCTTTGGGACGCAAGAGATGACCCAGGCTTGGAGTACCGTTGTTCCCAGGGCTATTCCAGATTGCCTCATTCGAATCTACCTCAACATACTGGATATTTTGTGTCGAGTTGTAGCGTACACTATCAAAGACGAAGAATTCTGCTTCTGGGCCAAAGAAGCTGGTGTCAGCAAGACCGCTGCTCCGTAGATACGCCTCTGCTTTTTGTGCAATGTAACGCGGATCACGGCTATAGGGTGTTTTTGGGCCAGCAGGTCCGGGATGAGTGATGTTGCATACCAGGCTGAGGGTAGGGGCACTGGTGAACGGGTCCATAATGGCGGTGGCGGCATCAGGAATTACCAGCATGTCACTTTCATTGATTGATTGGAAGCCACGGATGCTAGATCCGTCAAAAGCCACACCTTCTTCAAAGATGCTCGCCTTCAGTTCACCTGCGGGAATGGTGAAGTGTTGCCATGAGCCGGGAAGGTCGGTAAACTTCAGGTCTACCATCTTCGCGCCGTTGTCCTTGGCAAATTGTAAAACTTCTTCAGGGGTCATGTGTGATGTTCTCCTTTAAGGAATATCCCTGCATCGTTGCTGGATGTATGGCATGCATTGCCCAAATAGCACTTAGGCGATTTTGCATAGTCTGCTGAAGGATTCTCAGTGATAGGCTGAGATTGTATATCTCTGTCTATGATATGATGCTTGTAGATACGATACTACAGACACTTTAACAGAAAGTATCATAGAGCTTATTGTGCATATTGCACAAAAGAAGCATGCAAGTAGAGCTACTTGCATGTGCGGAATGTAACGTGTAATATATGCCAAATATACATAGAGGATGATTTTATGGATTCACTCAGTCAACAAACAACAATACCACAAATGCCACCACCAACCAATACCGGTGGGCCACCGCGCAGACCGCGCTTTGCCCAAGCGCGAGCATGGCTACGAACGCGCCCAGGTCGTTTCACATCTTTGAGCGTTCTCTTTCTCATAGGACTTCTCGTGGGTATGCTTGGAGTATTACTCTATTTCCTCTCGATCTCCGCAGATCAGCAACCGCTCTCGCTCCCATCTACGCCGCAGACTGGCAGCATCGTGGTGCAGGTGAGCAGTACCTATATTTCACAAATTGTGCAAAAAAATATTCAATCCGCTGGCCTACCAGGGAAGGTACAGAATATCCATGTGCAATTAGCGCATAACCAAGCGATAACAGTAACGGGTGACGATGTCGTTACTGTCCTGGGCGTCAATGTGACCAGACATTTCACTATTCTTTTACAGCCGTATATACAACTCTGTCAGTTGCACGTCCATGTGTTACGGGCAGATCTCGGCGGCATTCCTGTAACCGGCTTCGTTGCTACCTTTGAAGGAAAGATCAACCAACAGTTACAGGTGAAGGTATCGAATTTGCCGCAAGGTTTTCTGTATTGCACCGTGGGTGTGCATACCGAGTCGAACGCTATGTTTATCGTCTACTCGGCAACACCTGTCGGGTAGCGCACTCTAGATAATGATCATAGTCTGTTAGATCAGAGGGCGTATCTATATCCCAGGCTAAGCCGTGACTGGTGCAGAGCGTGCTATGTAGGTGATGGAGACGTGCCTCTGTGAGATAGTGCTGTAAACTATTCGCCCCAAAAACGTATGGAACGGCCAGAGGAGGACGCACCAGCAGCGCGTTCGTCCCGGTACCTTCACGTGAGGGAGCGAGCACGACCTCGTAATGCTCTGACGCCTCGATCATCGCATCGATATCATCAGCTAGCAGAAACGGTAAATCTGCCGATAGTGTCAGCAGTGCGCGTACACCCTGGCGTTGCTCCTTCAATGCAGCAGCGTGCAATGCCGGATTGTGCCCATACCGCTCTTCGAGCAGGGGGCGTGCTCCCCACAGGGCCGCCTGCGCAAGCACGCGGGCATCAGCACTGACTACAGAGATACATTCAAAATGCTCACTTTGCTGCAAAACGTTCACGACATGATGAAGCATGTCTAGCACCAGTTGTTCGCGTTGTTCAGCGGGAATAAACATTGCCAAGCGACTCTTTGCGGCACGCAACGATTTCACAGGTATCAAGGCCCTATACGCCATACTTTTTCTCTCACCATAACGATGATGCCCACAAAGGGCACCCCTACTTGGATGTTTAGATGAATGCTTTAGATGCTCACGCCAGCACTTTGTAATACGGTGCGTGCTAAAGCCGCCTTTGTTTGGCTATCATGCATAATGGTGTCCGTCACCACAGTTGGTATGCCCAGGTCTTCAATAGCGTTCACCAGTGCCGCGTCCTTCTGATCAATAACCATTACATCCAGAAAATCACGATACCAGCGTGCCACGCCAACGGCAGATACATCCAGTCCTAATCCGCCCATCAGCTTGTCTGCAGGCCCTTTGATAGGAGCACCACCTACAATAGGACTCACCGCGACGACCATCCCATGTGCCTCATGCAGAGCATCATGCACACCCGGGATAGCCAGAATACTGCCAATACTCACAATAGGATTGCTCGGAGCCAGTAAGATCGCGTCGGCAGTTTTAATAGCGTCCAGCACGCCCGGCGCGGGTTTCGCTTCTTTGGCACCAACGAACACGACATCTTGCACTTCATCAGAACAGTGACGCAGAACCATATATTCCTGAAAATGCATCAGACCCGCTGGCGTCTGAATATGCGTTGCCACAGCTTGATCGGTCATGGGCAGGATACGCAGTTCTAGCCCCAGCCGCTTGCGCAAGTCTTCGGTAATTTCGCTCAAGGGCTTGCCCTGACGCAACAAGTTCGTGCGATGAATATGGGTTGCGAGATCGCGGTCCCCCAACATAAACCAACTGTCATTGCCATATTGCGTCAGTTGCTGCATAGTATGATACGTGTCGTCACGCACACCCCAGCCATTCGCTTCGTTCACCAGTCCTGACAGCGTATACATCACAATATCGATATCAGGCGAAACGTGCAGACCATAAAAATCGCGGTCATCGCCAGTATTGACAATCGCCGTCAGTTGCTGTTGCGGAACAACTTGCACTACACCTTGTAGGAAACGCGCCGCGCCCACACCGCCTGCGAGAACAACTATCATGCCATACCTCAATCTATTCTAATTACTAAATCTTGTAATGGAAGACGCTCACGTCTTTTGGGGTCTGCCGCCGCATAGCCAAGGGTAATCAGTGCCTGCGGAATCAAGCGAGGGTCCAATTGTAACGCCTCACACACAACCTCTGGACAGAAAAGAGGCGCACACATCCACCCACCATCTAAGCCGACATCATAGGCCATCAGCAACATATTCTGAATGGCCGCACCAATGCTTTGGATTGCCATTACTTTCTCGTCATTTTGTCTCTGTTCGTCTGGATAGTGGTCCAAATCTTCCAGATAGAGACAGGGAAGAATAATCACGGGTGCTTGTAGAATGCGTTGGCGCGACTTTTCACGGCGAATGTTGATGATCTTTGCTTCCTGTCTATCCATTTCCAGATTTTGCTGCCAGGTTGCACCCATGCTTTCTATCAGCCGTTGCTTCGTCTCGGTCTGTGTTAGGACAACGAAACGCCAGGGTTGACGCCCATGTGGTGAAGGTGCCCACCGAGCGGCTTCTAGTACCTGCTCAATTAAGGCATCCTCTACGGGTCGTGCGAGATATTGGCGCACACTACGCCTGCTGCGTACGAGCGCAGCAAGATCGTTTGTACGTTGGGGAAGGGTTTGTTGGCGACTTTGTGAATGTGTGGTCACGCTTTGTACCTTTTGCCTGCTTGCTTATTTATCTTGGTTGGTTGGTTAATCTCTCTTATCGGAACATATCAGTGGTGCTATCGCGAATCAGGCTCTGCCCACTTCCCTGCGCGGCAGTATAACTATAGCCACGAATCAAAGCAACCGGAATACGGTCAACCTTGCCCATCACGAGTTCAGCGGCGGCGGCTAACTCGTCGGCGACCGCAATTGCGCTCACGTGCATTTCATAGCCGTAGGGATCAATCTGCCCACGATAATCCGTGATCGCCTCCATACCAGACACGCCAATGGCCATGTTCACCTGCCCGTTACGCCAAGGACGCCCCCAGGTATCGGAAATGATCACGGCGATATCTGGTACACGCTGCTTTTGCTGCTCACTCGCGAGTTGTTGTAGCCGTGTGCGCAGCTGTTGCGCGGAATGATCAGAATCAATTGGCAGTAACGCGAGCTGGCGTTCGCCGCCCACATTTGATTCATCGACTCCCGCATTGGCGCAGATAAAGCCGTGTTGCGTCTCGCAAATCAAAACGCCATGGTCCATGCGCACAATGCGTTTGCTCTCGCGTAACACTACCTCGATGTGTTGGGCATCTTTGTCATATTGTTGGGCATAAGCACGCGCAAAGGGTGAAGCCTCGATCTCGCCTAGATGTATCAACCGTCCCTCTGCTTTAGAAACAACTTTCTGTGTAACAACGAATATATCACCCTGTTGCACCGCTAAAGACTGCTGCGCTAAGGCGTCATAGATGCGTACGCCCAGGTCAATGCCTGGGTCTATTTCGCCTATATGCTTGACAGGGATAATGCGTAATTCTGTGGTCATAGCACGCTCCTTGTTGCTATTATATCTCTTGCCGTCCAATACTGTAAATTGTGTAGTACTGTCTTCAACAGAGATATTCGGTCAAGGTAAGGCTTGATGTAATGATCACAGCACAAGAGTTATTGAGACTTTCGGCAACCCGAACACCGACCAAAAAGTGTGAGCGAGTGACCTTCAATTACAAAATCGGCCTGGTTTCCAATCGCGGCTATCTGCTCTTCAGGAAGGCAAATCTCAACCTCGACAACACGGTGACAGTGTGTGCAGGTCAAATGATGATGATGATTGCCTCCACAAACGCGATAGTGATGTGTACCATCAGCAAACTCGATGCGATCAAGCAGACCCATATTCACAAGTTTCTCTACCGAACGGTACACGGTTGCTCTACCCAATTTTGGTTCGACGGTACGTAGCTCTTGCCATAATTCATCAGTTGTAAAATCTGTGCCACTGCTTGCAAATTCAATCAGTCGCTCAGCTATGAGCCGCCGTGGGCGTGTATTGCGTTGGCAGACTTCATCAAACGCCGCATAAATTTTATCAGCTATCACCATTCCCTATCCTTCTTATGTTCTTCTTTTTTATTGATATATTGTATCGCATAGAGCGATATGACATACATCATGCTCTTGATGCTTTTCCTATTGCCCTTGCCATTGGGCTGCTTCCCCCAACCACAACAACATAGCTCACAAAAGCCAACAAACTGATACATACACTAC
>JBBPYR010000067.1:0-2198 GCA_038199755.1 Ktedonobacterales bacterium
TATGAGGAGCGACCCGCGCAGGTGGAGATGGCAACCCTGATAGCACGCGCACTCAACGAGAATGTGCCTACCATCATCGAGGCTGGAACGGGGACTGGCAAAGCTCTTGATGTGGATACGCCAATTCCAACCCCGACAGGTTGGAAGGCCATGGGCGATCTTGTGGTGGGCGATCTCGTCTTCGATGAGAAGGGTCAACCAAGCCGTGTCACAGCAGCCTTTGCTGTCATGTACGATCGTCCTTGCTACGAGGTGATGTTCTCCGATGGCTCCTCACTTATTGCCGACGCAGAGCACGAATGGGCATCATATACACACGCTGATCGAAAATGGCTTAGCCGTCCACGATCTGGTAAACCCGTCACCAAAAATTTTGCTACCGCAGACAAACTGGTGCTGATTGATGAGCTTATTGAGTTCTATCAAAACGAACATGTGCTCTCAATTGAGGGTGCTGTCAAGCTCATCGGCGGGCACCATTGGAGCATATCCCAGGCTGCACGTGCAATAGCTCCAATCAAGCACGGTGAGCGTCCTGCACGTTATCCTTTCATTGCCCTGCTCACAGCTGTCCGGGCACGACTGGCGAAAGACCTGAGTGAACAACGACGAGATGGGAGGGCGTACACGCTTGTCACAACCGAGAAGATGGCAGAGACGCTTGCAGTAGACTCATCTCGCCGTGCGAACCATGCTATCGCCGTTGCCGACGCGTTGACATTACCGGATACTGTTCTGCCTATCGCGCCCTATTTCCTCGGTACCTGGCTCGGTGATGGTAGCTCCTATAACAATCAGATCACGACCGCTGATCCAGGCATTATCAACGAAATCGAGAAGGACGGCTATACCGTCCGACCGTTGAAAAGTAAGCGCATACAATACGCAGTCGATGACGAGAATGGCAAGGCGGTAAGTCGATGGCAACCCGGCATGACAGGCCGTTTACGTACGTTAGGACTCATACAGAACAAGCATATTCCCGCGATTTATCTACGCGCATCGGAACAGCAGAGACGCACCCTGCTCGCGGGGCTACTTGATACAGATGGCACGGTTAGTCGCTGTGGAGCCGTTGAATATACGACGACAAGTCCGCAACTTGCACAAGATGTCTATGAACTGGTGTGCTCACTTGGTTTTCGACCCTCTCTCCGTTGCGGAAGTGCTCGCTTAAATGGCAAAGATTGTGGACCCAAGTGGACACTGGCATTTACCACGGAGCAGCAGGTTTTTCGGCTTGAGCGAAAAGTTCAGGCACAAAAGGAGCGGCTACGCAACTACAGCCCTGAGCGCAACCGCTTCCGCTATGTCGTTGCCATCCACCAGGTACCTTCACGTCCGGTACGCTGTATTCAGGTCGATGCTCCGAGCCATCTCTACCTCGCTGGTCGATCTATGATTCCAACACATAATAGTCTAGCGTATCTGGTTCCTATCGTGCGCTCTGGCAAGGTCGCCATCATCAGCACAGCGAACAAGGCGTTGCAGGAGCAGTTGTTTTATAAAGACATCCCGTTTGTGCAAAAACATATTCAGCATTTTGAGGCGGCCCTGGTCAAGGGTGTGAGCAACTATGTGTGCATTGACCGCATGGAGACTGAGCGCACAGGTATGCAGTTCTACACCAAGAACGCTGATTTCCGGCACTTGGTAGATATTGTTAATGACCCGGAAGCTGACTTCATGGGCGACTTTGAGACGCTGGGCTTCCAGTTATCGTCAGATATCCGCAATCGTGTCGCCACTGATAGCGACCAGTGCTCGTGGAATAAGTGCAGTTTCTTCGCGGAATGCTATGTCAAGCAGATGCGCGACCGTGCGGAAATGGCCCAGGTCATCGTCGTCAATCACACGCTCTTGCTGCTTGACGCGGCCATTGGCGGCTTTCTGTTACCATCACGTGATGTGATTGTGCTTGACGAGGCCCATCACCTGGAAGAAGAAGCCACGCGCTCGTTTACCATCACCATCAGCCCACACGCCGTGGAATCGCTGCTGGCACAACGCATGCTCAAGACACATAGTCAGCTGAGCCTACAAGCGGAAACTGACCGCGCCTTCTACAACGCGTGGGAAAGTTTGCGTGTGGGTATCGACCTCGGCTTCAAGGGACGCATGAACCTGACAGAACCGCTCGAAGAGGGCTTGAAGCTGGCAAGTGCCATTGCTGATCTGGCGGACTCGCTGCGCAAACA